>NZ_JXLC01000041.1:0-17998 GCF_001886225.1 Enterococcus silesiacus
GGCTTACCAACACAATTTGACGTAGAACCTTATTTGATTACTCCATACCAATCAAATAATCGTCATCTTTCATTGCTTCAACGGTTCCTAATAAGTAACCATTGCCGACTTGTGAGAAGAAATCGTGATTGCTTGTACCAGTAGAAATACCATTCATCACGATCGGGTTAACATCATTTGCTGTATCAGCAAATAATGGATCCATACCAAGGTTCATCAATGCTTTATTGGCATTGTAACGTAAGAAGGTTTTCACTTCTTCAGTCCAACCCAAACCATCATATAATTCTTCAGTATAACGTTCTTCATTTTCATACAACTCATAAAGAAGGTTATACATCCAATCTTTCATTTCATTTTGCTCTGTTTCAGATAGTTCATTGAAACCTAATTGGAACTTATACCCAATATAAGTGCCATGAACAGATTCATCACGAATGATCAATTTGATGATTTCAGCAACGTTAGCTAGTTTATTATTCCCAAGATAGTAAAGAGGGGTATAAAAACCAGAATAGAATAAGAAGGTTTCTAAAAATACACTGGCAACTTTCTTTTCTAATGGTGTGCCGTTTTTATAGATTTCATTGATTTTTTCTGCTTTTGTTTGTAAGTAAACGTTTGTGTTTGTCCATTCAAAGATATCATCGATTTCTTTTTTAGTGTTTAATGTACTAAAGATCGATGAATAGCTTTTAGCATGAACAGATTCCATAAATTGGATATTGTTTAAGACAGCTTCTTCATGTGGTGTGCGGACATCATTTCTTAACTGCTCCATACCACTTTCAGACTGAACAGTATCTAGTAGTGTCAAACCGCCAAAAACATAGCCTACAGTTGTTTTTTCGAGGTCTGAAAGAGTTCTCCAGTCATCTAGATCATTTGATAAAGGGATACGAGTATCTAACCAGAACTGCTCCGTTAGTTTCTCCCAAGTTGATTTATCAATGACGTCTTCGATGGCGTTCCAGTTGATTGCTTCATAGTATCTTGCCATGTATTTTCCTCCTCATTACCTTTACAATAAAATACAGTAAATCATAGAACAAGGCGACCAGAGGGCGCCTTGCTTGGTTTTTTACAAGTTTATTAATTCAAATTATATAGTAGACATCTTAATAAATATTCTTGTATAAGTTTGTCTTGATCTTTAGATAACACAACTCTCACATTGGTTACTACCGATTTCTTCAGCATCATCCGTAAATGTTCTTACGTAATAAATTGATTTAACACCTTTATGGAAAGCATAGTGACGTAAAATATTCAAATCACGTGTTGTTTGTTTTGGTGAATCTTTCCATTCATATAAACCTTCTGGAATTTCAGAACGCATAAACAAGGTTAAACTCATTCCTTGATCCACATGTTGTTGGGCTGTCGCATAAACATCGATCACTTTGCGCATATCCATATCATAAGCAGATGTGTAATAAGGAATCGTATCATTCGCTAGATAAGGAGCAGGGTAGTAGATTTTACCGATTTTCTTTTCTTGGCGTTCTTCGATCATACGAGTGATTGGGTGGATACTAGCACTTGTATCATTGATATATGAGATAGAACCATTTGGTGCTACTGCTAAACGGTTTTGGTGATACAAACCATCTTTTTTCACTGCATCACGTAAGTTTGCCCAATCCTCAGAAGTTGGAACAAAAATATCTTTAAATATTTCTTTGACTTTATCTGATTGAGGAGTGAAGTCTCCTTCAATATATTTATCAAAATAGGAACCATTAGCATAATCAGATTTTTCAAAATTATGGAAGGTTTCATTGTATTGTTTGGCAATGTTATTACTTTCTACTAAAGTCCAGTAGTTCAATAAAGTAAAGTAAACATTAGTGAAATCAAGTGAGTCTTTAGAACCATACTCCATATGGTTTTTAGCAAAGAATGTATGCAGACCCATCGCACCAAGCCCGATTGTGTGACTTAGTCTATTTCCGTTTTGAATAGAAGGCACTACATCAATATCTGACGCATCAGTCACGAATGTTAACGCACGTGTCATCGCACGAACTGATTTACCAAAGTCAGGGCTATCCATTAAATTAACGATGTTTGTAGAACCTAAGTTACAGCTGATATCTGTACCAAGTGTTTCATATTCTTGTTTGCCATTCAAAACAGATGGTGTTTGAACTTGTAAGATTTCTGAGCATAGATTACTCATGATGATTTTGCCGTAAGCTGGATTGCTTCTGTTAGCTGTATCGATATTGATAATATATGGGTAGCCAGATTCTTGTTGTAATTTAGAGATTTCATTTTCTAGATCGCGTGCTTTGATTTTACGTTTACGAATTTTTGGATTAGCAACTAGATTATCGTATTCTTTTGTAATATCAACATAAGAGAAAGGCACACCATATTCACGTTCTACACTATATGGGCTGAATAGATACATATCTTCATTATTACGAGCTAACTCATAAAATTTATCAGGAACTACAACGCCTAAAGATAAAGTTTTCACACGAACTTTTTCATCCGCATTTTCTTTTTTCGTTGAAAGGAACATTTCGATATCTGGGTGGAAGACGTTTAGATAAACAACTCCAGCACCTTGGCGTTGGCCTAATTGATTAGAATAACTAAAGCTATCTTCGAACAATTTCATAACAGGAACGACACCGCTGGCAGCTCCTTCGTATCCTTTGATTGGAGCGCCTGCTTCACGTAAGTTAGCTAAAGTAATCCCTACACCGCCACCAATACGTGATAATTGTAAAGCTGAGTTGATTGAACGACCAATGCTGTTCATATCATCTGTCACTTGGATCAAGAAACAAGAAACAAGCTCGCCACGACGTTTACGTCCAGCATTTAAGAAAGATGGTGTTGCAGGTTGATAACGTTGGTGGATCATTTCATCTGCTAAAACTAACGCTAATTCTTCATTGCCATCAGCGAAGTACAAGGCATTGAAAGCTACACGATCTTCATAGCTTTCTAAGTATTCAGTTCCTTCATTGTTTTTAAGTGCATATTGTGAATAAAACTTGTAAGCTGCCATAAATGATTTGAATTCAAACTGCTGTTCATCAAGAAATGTGTATAATTGTTCAATAAATGCCATAGAATATTTTTCGATAAATGCTGTTTCTAAATAATCATTGTCGATTAAGTAGTTGATTTTTTCTTCTATAGTATTGAAGGTTCTTGTATTAGGAAGGACATTTTCTTTGAAGAAAGCTTCCAATGCTTCTTTATCCTTATGTAAAGGAATTTGTCCGTCAACGGGACGATTGATCTCATTATTCAGCTTAAAATAGCTAACATCTTTAATTTCTTTTAGACTCAAGTTCATTCACTACTTTCTTAAAGGATTCCACGTCTTCGTTCGTGCCGCTAAATTCAAAAGAAAAAAGCATTGGAACGTTGTAATCACGTGCTATGTCTTTGGCTGTATATACATATAATTCTGCGAAATTGAGGTTTCCGCCTCCAGCAACGCCCTGCAAGTATTCTTGATTGTTTTTGTAATCAAGAAAATCATTCACTACTTCAGTGATTTCTTTGTCATAAGTAGGAACGACTAGGACAAAAGGCTCATTTATCTCAAAAAAAGGATTCGCAGGCTCAATTTCGTAAGCTGCTAAATCCAATTTTTTAATGAAGCGTCTGGTTTGTCCGGTGACTGAAAAATAAACAATTTTCATTTAGCTAGCCAATTGTTTTAATTGATCAGGACGGAATCCTACAACAGTTGTAGCATCAGAAGTGATAACCGGAACACTTTGGAATCCTTGTTCTTTTAACCAGTCGATTGCGTCTGGTTGGATATCGATATTTACTTCTTCAAATGCTATATTATTCTCGCTCAAAAAGCGTTTTGCCATTTTACATTGGATACAATTATTTTTAGAAAAGATTTTTACGTTCATTTTTAATTCCCCCTCAATTAGTTTACTTCACTAGTATAAATCTCTCAGAGAAAAAGTCAACACTTAGGCACTACATATTGTGGTTGTTTTTCGAAGGAATACCATGTTTTGTGTTTTTGAAAGAAATATGAAAGCATGTATTCTCTAGATTTAAGCCATTATTCTCGTCATTTTTATGTTAAAAAAAGAAATTTATTAAATTTTACATTGGAAATCCTAATGTGATAAGCACAAGATATAGTAGGTGAATGGAAAGAGACACACTAGTCAAAATGGCGATATTTTGTTGGGCAAAAATTTTCTTACTATAGGTAGAAAGAAGATTGATTTAAACCTCACAAACAGGTATACTTAATGAGAACGATTATCAATATCATTGATAATACGAATGAAATTTTTTCACAAGATTGGATTATACTTAGCTTTACGAGCTATTCATTGTACGCGACTTCAATCTCAACAATTCCACAAAGCTAAAACTCTAGGGAATGAAGAACTCTAAAGAAGACTAAATAAGTTCGTTCAGTTTTTTAAATTAGGAGGTAATGCAATGTTAACACTGGCACAGGCAACATTAAATAAGGTTTATGCGATTGAAGAAATCCAAGCAGAAGGCTTTGCGAAGAAACACTTGAACAATCTTGGTCTTGTGCCAGGTGGGAAGGTTGTCTTGGTGAATTATTCAGGTGACAACGGCATTGTTCTTTTGCACAATAGCCGAATTGCAATCAATCAATCTGTGTTAAAACAAATTACAATAGTAGAAAAAAGTTTAAGTGAAGAAAGTTGGCAGTCTTTAGATCAATTAACAGTAGGGGAAAAAGCGAGAGTTATTGGGATTCATGGACAAGGTGCGGTCAAAAGGCGTTTGATGGATATGGGGCTGACAAAAGGGGTAGAGCTTCTTGTTCGGAAAATGGCGCCTCTAGGTGATCCAATTGAAATCAACCTTCGTGGCTACGAATTGACATTGAGAAAAAATGAAGCAGAACTGGTTTTAGTACAGAAAGAGGGATAAGAGAATGAAAGAACAGCATATTGCGTTAACGGGAAATCCAAATAGCGGAAAGACGACAGCCTTTAATGCACTGACCGGTGCGAATCAATATGTAGGGAATTGGCCAGGCGTAACAGTGGAGCGAAAAGAAGGCAAGCTGAAAAAAAATAAAGAACTGACGATCCAAGATCTACCAGGGATTTACTCACTTTCACCTTATACCCCAGAAGAAGTTGTTGCCAGAGACTATTTACTCAGTGGTAGCCCAGATATCATTGTCAACATTGTAGATGCAACGAACTTGGAGCGAAATCTATATCTGACGACGCAATTGATGGAAACAGGAATTCCAGTGGTGGTCGGATTAAATATGATGGATATCTTAGAGAAGACTGGTAGAAAAATCAATATTGAAAAACTTTCCTATGGTTTAGGTGTAGAGGTAGTCGGTATAAGCGCCTTAAAAAATCGTGGGCTAGATGACTTGATGAAAAAAGCAGTTAAAACCACTGAAGTCTTTCCACCTGAGTTTAACTATCCAACGTATGACAATCGTCTAGAAGCAGCACTAAATGAAATTACGGATGTTTTAGGGAATAGTGTGTTAGAAAAGCAAGCCCGTTGGTATAGCATTAAATTGTTTGAAAGAGACGCTAGAGTCCAGGATGAACTGGAATTGAGTACAATTCAGCAAAAGGAAATAGAAGACATTATTAAAATTACTGAAAAAATCTTTGATGATGATAGTGAATCGATCGTAATCAATGAGCGATATGAATTTATCACTCGTTTAACGGCTCTTTGTGCGATTGAAAAAAATGAGATCACGTTCAGCACAAGTGATAAAATTGATCGAATCGTAACGAACCGTTGGTTGGCTTTGCCGATCTTCGCATTGATCATGTGGTTTGTTTATTATTTAGCGATTCAAACTGTGGGTACGATGGGCACTGATTGGATCAATGACGAATTATTCGGAAACCTTGTACCAAATACTATCGAAGGATTATTAACCAGTTGGCAAGTAGCACCGTGGATGCAAAGCTTGATTCTGGATGGTATTATCGCTGGAGTTGGCGCTGTTTTGGGATTTTTACCTCAATTAGCTGTCCTGTTTTTATGTTTAGGGTTCTTGGAAGATTGTGGTTATATGTCGCGGATCGCCTTTGTAATGGATCGTTTGTTTAGAAAGTTTGGGCTATCAGGTAAATCGTTTATTCCAATGTTGATTGCGACAGGTTGTGGAGTCCCAGGAGTTATGGCAAGTCGGACGATTGAAAATGAAAAAGATCGTAAAATGACGATTATGGTCACGACTTTTATGCCTTGTTCTGCGAAATTGCCGATTATCGCATTGATTGCGGGTGCCTTTTTTCCAAAAAGTAGTTGGGTTTCTCCCTCGGCTTATTTTATCGGGATTGCGGCCATTGTATTATCAGGCATCGCATTGAAGAAAACTCGTTCATTTTCAGGAGATCCAGCACCGTTTATTATGGAATTGCCGGCTTACCATATGCCGCAATTGCGTGGGGTTCTTCGTCACGCTTATGACCGCAGCAAATCATTTGTTAAAAAAGCCGGAACGATTATTTTTGTAATGAGTATTGTTATTTGGTTTACTTCTACTTATACCTTTACACTGCAAGAAGCCGCTGAAGATCAAAGTATCTTAGCGAACTTAGGCAAAGTTGTTGCACCATTATTTGCTCCTCTTGGCTGGGGGACTTGGCAAGGTGCTGTTGCAACGATTACAGGATTAGTTGCCAAGGAAAATGTGATTGGGACTTTCGGTATTTTATTTGGTCATTTAGGGGAAGTATCTGAAGATGGTGTGGAAGTGTGGTCTGCGTTGCAAGGTGCGTTTACTCCTATTGCAGCATATTCATTCTTAGTTTTCAATTTATTGTGTGCGCCGTGCTTTGCAGCAATTGGCGCGATTCGCAGAGAAATGGGCGATTGGAAATGGACCTGGGGAGCGATTGGTTATCAATGTGGTTTAGCATATGTAGTAAGTTTCATTATTTATCAATTTGGACACGTTATCTTTGAAAACGGTCAAGTAGGTGTCGGTGTGTTTGCTGCAGCTCTACTAGTTGTTATTATGGGTTATTATTTAGTTAGAAAGCCAAAAACAGAAGCAGAAACAGTTGTTACGATGGCAACGTTAGAAAGAGGGTAAGCATATGGCAACATTGATTTTAGCAGTATTGATTTTTGGCGGAGCTGGATACGTTGTCTATTCTCGTTTTAAAAAAGGCAAGAGTTGTGACGATTGTCATACAACATGCCCAGTAAAGAAAGAACAAGGGGAGTAAAAAAGGTCAGATACAATGAGATAAAACGGTCGTAATTTATTTTGTTGTGTCTGACGTTTCCTCTTGAATTAAGGCTCTTCAAGTGCTACAATATTTAAGTACTAATTATTTGGGTCGTTAGCTCAGTTGGTAGAGCAGCTGACTCTTAATCAGCGGGTCATGGGTTCGAGCCCCTTACGACCCATTGGGTGCCAAACCCACGAGAATGGTATTCTGTCGGCGTCTTCGGACGTTTAGAAGATGGAATATGCGTTCTCTTTTTTTGTTTGAATATGGCTTTGAATACATTAGCTTACACTCATATAGTTTGTGTAACTTTTTTAATTTCATGAATTTTAAGTCTTATTTGGCACAATGTCTAAACTTACTTTAAAAATGCCTATGATATCAGATGATCCATTCAACAAACACCTATGAGAGTTATTGACTCATAGGTGTTTGTCTTAGCTTCTTAGTTACTTACAATTTAATTCTGTAAAAAAATTTGAGCATTTGTATACTCATTTGTGTCTCCTGGAAACCATCCTTTTAACATTGCTGCAAGTTCAGTTGCACGCTTTTCATTTTCAAGATTGATAATTTGAAAATAGAACTTTCCGTCGCTCTGTTGACCATAAGAAACTCTTGTATCAAGAAAATATTGACAGAAGCGTTCGCGTAAATTATGTCTCAAACGATTACTAATCGCTTGCCAATCTTTTGGTAAATTATCAATTTCAATCCAATTGTATTTTTTATTTGTCTGTAAAACAACTTTCATATCTCGTTCATTATAACTTGGTATTTGACCTTTAGTCAGTCTTAAGCATTCTGCTTTAACTGAAGCTGTAGAATCTAATTTCACACCTACAACTTTAACCATTAAATGTGTAGGATATTCAATTAAGAAGACATTTCCATTCGTCAACATCGGCCAAGTTTTGCTTCTAGTAAATTCAACCATTAGTTTCGCGGTTGATTCTTTTGAGATATCATTGATGACAGTTTTATAAAGGTTCTTATTTTTGACCTCAGCATTTTGATTATGCTCTTGATTCATGAATGGTTCATTAGTAATAAAACGAATTGTTCGGTCTGCTAGATCCTGTTCCAATACCCACAAATTACCTAAAGTATTACTGCTAATCAGATATTGATAGGGACTTTGGGATTCAGCAGTTGCCACTACATCTCCAATTGTATATTCTTGTCCAAGAAATTTCTTCTCTAAAATACGTCTACTCCAATAACGACTTGCATTTGTTGCACCTGTACTTAAACGAACCTTCATTCCCTTTTTAAATTTCGCTGCTGGTGCAACTAATAAATCTTGTTCATAAATCCATTTTCGATAACTACTTTCATCAGAATTAATTAAAACTTGATATTCTGAACTCTCCCATTTTGCATTCAATTTTTCAATTCGCTCCACACGGTAATATTTGTTGACCACGTTTGATGGAATCTTTTCATTTGATGACCATGGCGATGTCACTTTTGCACCACTAGTTAATCGAACAATGTTACCTACTTTTACCTTACATGGTCTACTTGGAAATGGTATTTCAACAGTAAATGGTGGACGTACTACTCCTGCAAAATTAGCATAGCTAAATGCTCTTTGAGTAGAAGGCTCATTATTAGATCTTCCGTTTTGATCAACACCAATAAAACCAGTAGTTGTCACTGAACCTAGAACAATTCCTGTATGTCCGGCTGAACCATTGTTATAGACAAATATATCTCCTGGCAAAGGATAAAAACTCGCCGTATTTGGAATTACTCGAAATCCACCTACATTTCCTGTTTGCATTAAATCTTTGGCAACTGCTCCTCGAAATGAAACACCAAATAAATCATGCCCATATTGATTTATCAAGTCAAAACATTGAATACCGAATGCACCATCAAAATCATATGACTTTCCAATTGAATTTCTTGCCCATTGTACCCCTTGTGCTTGTGTAACGCCCATTGTTATTCCTTCTCTCTTTTTTAATAGTTTATAACACGTCTGTTATAGCGGAATTCCTACTATTACTATACGAGTTTATAAGGTTCCATAACTATCTAATCTCTCTCCTAATCCTGTCAATTTTCTTTTTGGGGGAGGGGTACAATTATTTTTGTAGGTCTTAGATAATTAGTCTTGATTACACAAATGAAAAGATAGAACTGGCAGAAGTAATTGATGCTAGTGATTCTGGAATTATAAAGGCTACAAACTTTAAGTAGAATGTTGGAGAGGCACCATTTGAATTTCATAGTGAGCAGGAATTGATGTCTATGGTACGGAATGAAAAAACTGAGAATTTGTTAGATATAAAATCGGTAGGGTCCAACAGAGATGATATTTTAAAAAATGTCTATGCTTAGAAACATGAAATAACCTTTAATTGAATAATTTAATGCCAAAGATTGAAGCATCCCGAACCTATGAAAAATTCATTGGATGTTTAGAAGATGAAATATGCGTTTTCTTTTTCAAAATTGAACAAAATAAGTCAGGTGATCGTGTCTAACTTTAGGAAAATAGATAAACAGAATCGTAGGCTTGAAAAAATAGATGTGATTTTGAGCATATAATTGTCAAAATCACATCTATTTTAATTAGAGAAAAGGCTATTGTTCAGAATAAATTCTCGTTAATCATTATCAAGAAAGAATCCGCCATTTTGTTCTAGGTAAACCCAATCAACCATCTTCCCATTCAGTGCTTCTTTATGATTCACTTTGAATGTGTACCATTGATTGGTCTTTTTAGATTTGTAACTGTGATATGATTCTACATAAAAAGGACCAACACCAGCATCTGTTAAATCTCTATAGAAAAAATTAAACCAATAAACTTCAGATCTTACTACTTCTGGATTAAAAGAAGTGGGAGAACTCCAACCAGAATCTTTACAAACCGTTCCTACACTGTCTAGTACTCTAATACGTGTTCTTGTCGTAGCTACTTCAGATTTTCCTTCAATAATATCCGTAGCGGCAGAATTTGTGACGGTTCCCCACCAAGCAGTATATTTTGTTCGAGCTTTGAGTACGACAGACGAATCGAACTGACTTCTGACGGAATAGTCCAATAAACCATCAGCAGAAGCTTTTTCTGAGGCAATAAAAAATAGGCTGAACATTGTGACAAGAACTCCAACAATTGTGACTGACAACTTTTTCTTTAACATAAAAACCCCTCTTTTCTTTCTTAATGTATTACAATGCATACTTTATGATAAAATATAGTTAATGTCAATACTAAAAAGTGTTTATGATTTAACTTTAGCTCATTTATTCAATAATCATAAATCATATGAAGTGAGTAATCAGCTGTTTGATGATAAACTAGAGAAAAGAAACAACATAGGAGGGGAAAAAATGAAAAAAAAATTCATCTATTCATTTATATTACTAGCAGGATTATCGCTAGCTGCTTGTGGGGGCAAAGGCAAGACTGTTGAAAGTTCAACTACAGCTAAAAGTACCGAAAAAACAAGTCAAACTGCCGCATCTACCAGTAAAACTACTACAAAATCTAGTACGAGCCAAAGTTCAACAAAATCTTCAACTACATCTGAAACAAAAACAACTGACAGCCAATCGGCTGTAAAAACAGACAGTAACACACCAGCAAAACAAGCAGAAACAGTTCTAGATCAACTAAATAAAGCTTTTCCGAATGACCAATTACCGCAAGCAATATTAACCAGTCAAACAGCGGAGTATTTGACTGCAGCAACAACCAGTGCTGCTGATCAAGGAAATTTCAGAATTTTATATTATGCTGAAGATCATGGGATCACAGTCAATGATACGGTAGTCAATGATTTACAACCGATTGCTTCATTTGAAAAAAAATCGTATGCTTCAAATGAGGAAGCGGCGAGTGCCGTCAATCAAATCATCGATAATGGTGGAAGTCAGATTGATTTAGGCTATGGAATCACGGGCTATCAACAAGGCGCTGCAGGTTCTAGTTATTTATCTTGGCAAGAAGGAAATTGGAGTTTGGTTGTTCGAGCTTCGAATATTGGTGGGGAAGTAGCGGAACCTTTAGCTAAAGAGGCGGTGGCCTACTTAGAAACAGCGATGTTGCCAGCTCCTCAGACGAAAGGGCAGATTTCTTTAACAGCTAGCACAAGTGATAGTTATCAAAATAATTCAGTGGTTTGGCAAAAAGGAATGATTATTTATACTATTCAACATTTTGATGCATTACAAGCACTTAAAATGACGGTATCGACAAATAAATAAGTAAAATAGCCAGATTAAAGAAATTATTAGTTAACTAATAATAAAAAAACATTGAAAGCAAGCTTCTGTGAACTATTTATTTGAGGAAAGGTTGATTTTTCACAAAAAAATAAAGCAGAATCAGCATTGACGAAACATTCACTCATCTTGTACAATGGGTACATGATAGAAGCGAAAATAATAAAATAAAAAAAGGCACTTCACAGTTTGGTGGCCGCCAAACTACGAAGCCCTGATGAGTCAAGACACTGACCAATCAAGTTGCCCTCGTCAATGCAAAAGCACTGACATGATTTATTGTACTCAATTTTTAGGAAAATATCTACCCCTAAAAATACAAGAGAGGATGAACATGCCAGCGCATACTGATTGAGCGATACAACGGTATTGGAAGGAATTCTGATACTGTTTTTTATTTTTTGCTTCTATCTCTTTTAAGTATCCTGATTGATCGTACTTGTATAGGGAGATGAGTATGGTTGAATGAAGTGGGATATATTGGATAAAGCTTACCACTATAGGTATTTGATTTATCTTTGGGGAAGAAAATCAACGACTGAAAAATGTGCTCATTAAAATCAAGAATAACTCTTGTTACCTATAGTGGGAGCTTTAAACATAAGTATAAGTATATGTCATATACTTTAAACTTATTATAATAGACGGATTACTAATGAAGCAATTGAAATGCTGTTAAAAATACAAAAAAGCAGAATCCTTTATCCAGCTACCACTTAAAATGGCGGTGCATGACGGATCTGCTTTTATTCTTTGGTTTAGATAGTTATTGCGTGATGATACTTTTATCGGGTTGAGAGTGAGCTAAACGACTAGCTGCAGCCGCTGCAATCGCACCAACAATATCATCTAAAAAGGTATGAACTTGCGGTCCTTCATGAGAATTTAATTTTGCCAAGATTCCAGGCTTCACTTTGTCAATATAACCGTAATTCGTAAAGCCGATTGATCCGTAGACATTAACGATCGAGAGCGCTAAAATTTCATCAATACCATAAAGCCCCTCATCTTCTTCCAGAATTTCTTGTAAAGGATGAAGTAATTTTTTTTCTTCAGCGAGAATATCTAATTGAATACCAGTGATAATAGCATTGTGTACTTCACGTTTAGACAAAACGCTGTCAATATTTTCAATACAAGTTGCTAAATCAAGATTTTCAACATAGGGTTTCTGTAAAAATAAAACCAATTCTGCCAAATCCGCTATCTCAACGCCACGGTCTTTCAATAACTGCCGTGCTTTCTTTTCTACTGTTTCTCCTTTTATTACCAAAATAAAAAACCTCCAATGCGTCATTTTTAAACTTAGATTACATCAATGGTATACTATTTAAAGAGAAAAATGCAAGGAGAAGATTAATGAACCCACTAATAGAATGTTGCGAACAAAACTTAGCTAAGGGCGCAGAGCTGTTACTGAATGATCCATTTATTGAAGAAAATGGCGATGTTGTCTCTTATTCTTGTATGAATGAATGCGTTCTTTGTGCCCAAACGTTCTTTGTTTTATTTGAAGGGGAGCGGATTACTGGGAATACACCAGAAGAGTTAGTAGAAAATGTCAAGAAAGCTATTTTACTTTGGCAAGAGGATATGAACAGTTGAAAGAAATTGGAGCTCACCGATAAATAGGGTAAGCTCCAATTTTTTAAAGCATCTTAGCTTCTTTTCCTTCAAATAAACTAGTACTATGCATCGGCTGAGTTCTAGTATCAGGTTTAATAAAATGCAAGGCATTGTTCACAGCAGTCGGCGCTTCACCAAAGCCAGTTGCAATCAGTTTTACTTTTCCATCATAGTTGCAAATATCACCAACAGCATAAACACCTGGAATATTTGTCGACATATCTGAGTTTACTTCGATCGCATTTCGGCTAACATCCAAGCCCCATTCCTTTAAATGGCTTAAAGAGGAAGTAAAACCATAGTTAATGATCAAAGAATCTAGATCCAGTTTTTCAAAATTATCCGCTTTTGTTTCTTTTAATTGAATTCCTTTGAATGAATGATCCTCGACTAATAGCTGATCGATGACATATGGTGTATAGATAGCGACTTCTGAGTTTTTTAAGTTATCTACACTATGCTCATGTCCACGAAATTCAGGTCGACGATGAATAATCGAAACTTTTTCTGCAATAGGCTCTAACATTAAGGCCCAATCGATAGCAGAATCACCGCCACCTGCTATGGCCACTTTTTTACCAGAAAATTTATTCATATCCGTTACGTAGTAATGGACATGATCCCCTTCAAGCTCGGCTGCACCATCAATAGTTAAGCGTCTAGGTTGAAACGAGCCGTTTCCAATAGCAAAAATAACTGCTTTGGAATAATGAACACCCTTTGACGTTTCGATCCGCAAGTAACCATCTTCTTGAACTAAATTTTTCACTTCTTCTTCTAAACAAGTATCATGCGCAAAAGGAGCAATCTGCCTTTCTAGATTTTCGATCAGCTCACTGGCCTTGATAGCTGGAAAACCTGGGACGTCATAAATATATTTTTCAGGGTAAAGTGTGGATAGTTGGCCGCCGAGCTGAGGTAAACTATCAATAATTTTAGTTTTTGCTTTACGGATTCCTGCATAAAAAGCAGCAAAAAGGCCGACAGGACCTGCACCGACGATTGTTAGATCATATATGTTTTTTGAATCAGACATCAAAATTTCCTCCTGTTTCTATAATAAAAAAGTTTTCATCTATAAAGATAAAATCAAAAAAGATTGTATATCGTTTTTCACAAAATATCACTTGTAAGCGAAAAAAGCAAGTAAGAGTTTGTGAAAAAAAGCTTCTCTTAAAGAGTACCAAAGATAATAGAATTTTCAAGTGAAGTTGTTTATGATATCATAAGGAAGTAAAAATTAATGAGGAGGAAATAACTATGTCAGAATTTCCACAATTAGATTTAGCAAATGTAAAAGGCCCTAAAGCTGTGATAAAAACCAACCGCGGAGATATTACTGTTCAACTTTTCCCAGAACAGGCACCTAAAACAGTTGAAAACTTTGTTCAACTAGCGAAAAAAGGCTATTACGATGGAGTGATTTTTCACCGTGTTATCCCTGATTTCATGATTCAAGGCGGCGATCCTACTGGAACAGGTATGGGCGGCGAAAGTATTTATGGTGAAAAATTTGAAGATGAGTTTTCTAAAGATGTATTCAATTTACGCGGTGCGCTATCAATGGCAAATGCTGGACCGAACACTAATGGCAGTCAATTCTTCATCGTAAACAATCAAAATGTTCCAGCAAACATGATGGGACAATTAGAAGGTGCCGGATTCCCTACAGAAGTGATCGAAGCTTATAAAAAAGGCGGAACACCATGGTTAGATTTCCGTCATACAGTTTTTGGTCATGTAGTAGAAGGCATGGATGTTGTAGATGAAATCGGCGGCGTGCAAAAAGACGCTCAAGATCGACCAACATTTGATGTAGTGATCGATAAAGTAGAGATCAGCGAATAAGAGTATTTTAATTTATAAAAAAAAGTGAAGCTTAAACGATTATGAGTTTAGGCTTCACTTATTATTTTATTCAAAAGAGTGCTTGATTCTACGTAAACCCTCTAAGAGTGTCTCTTTTGGACAAGCAACATTTAAGCGCATATGTTGTGTACCATTGGGGCCAAAGGTGATTCCGGGATTCAGTACAACTTTTCCTTTATGAACGAGTTGGTTTTGCAGTTTTGCATCCGTCAAACCCAAAGCAGAAAAATCTAACCAAATCAAGTAAGTACCTTCTGGACGCATCATTTTGACTTCGGGAAGTTCAGTTTTTAAGAACTCGCTAACGGTATCGATATTTTCTTTTAGATAAACGAGCAATTCCTCCAACCAAGTATCGCCATTCTGATAAGCAGCTTCTGTTCCTACATAACCGAAAATGTTGATTTCATTCTGAAAATTACGTTCCTGCGCTTCAACGAACTGTTTCCGCAAATCAGGATTTTCAATGAAAATCATTGAGTTTTTAATACCGGCTAAGTTGAATGTTTTTGTTGCAGCAGTCAACGTAATAGAGAAATCTTTAAATGTTGGGTGAACATTTGTAAACGTTGTGAATACATGAGGCGCAAAAATCAAATCCTGATGAATTTCGTCACTAATAACAAGCACATCATATTTTGCACATAACTTACCAAAAGCTTCTAGCTCACTTTTCGTCCAAACACGCCCGCCTGGGTTGTGAGGATTACATAAAATAAACAATCGAACATCTTCGGCAATGATTTGTTTTTCCAGCTCTTCTAGATTTATAACAAAGTGTCCTTGTTCAATCAGCAATGAACTGCGGACTAGTTTTCGATTATTTTGCTCGACAACTTTAGCAAAAGGAGGATAAACTGGATCATGGATTAAGACAGCATCACCTGGTTTGGTGTAAGCTTGGATTGCTATTGAAAGACTCGGCACAACTCCGCTGTTAAAAAGAATTGCTTCTTTGCTGACTGCATAATCATGACGGCGTTTTTGCCACGCCTGAATTGCTTCATACAGAGAATCAGGGGCTGGTGAGTAGCCTAGGAGGCCTTGCTCTGCTGTTTTCTTTAGTGCGTCTAACACAGGTGGGTTTGCTTTGAAGTCCATATCAGCTATCCATAAAGGTAACAAGTCGGTTTCTCCATAAGTGTCTTCAATCGAATCCCACTTAATACAATTTGTATTGAGGCGGTTATAGACTGTATCAAATTCTACCATTCAATTCTTCCTTTCTATATAAAAACGTTTCTCAGTAATGTAAGATGTAACTATAGTATAATGGACTTTCCATAAAATATGAACAAAAAGAATCAACAATATATAGAAGCAGAAATAAATTCATGCACTTTTTAATGGAAACATGATATCATTTTAAACGAGGAAAGCATTTTGATGGGAATAACGAAAAGAGGATAATGAGATGGAATACAAGATAGGAATGATTCTTAATGGAACAATCACAGGGTTACAACCCTATGGCGCTTTTGTTTCGTTAAGCGATACAACTCAGGGACTGATCCATGTTTCAGAAGTGCAGGCAGGATACACCAAAAATATTCATAGTTTATTGACAGTTGGCCAAAAAGTTAAAGTACAAGTTATTGATATTGATGAGTACTCAAAAAAAATCAGCTTATCTTTGAGAACATTAGAAACGCAAATTCAGCAACCTAACCACCGACGAAAAAAATACTTTACCAATAAAAATAAGAAAATTGGCTTTGATACGTTAGAAAAAGAGCTCCCAGTATGGACTGATGAGGCAATGGATAAATTGCTTGAGAAATAATTCTGTTTTTTTTCAGAAAATATGGTACAATTTTCCTAGTTTCTGAAAACAAAAATTAATTGAGGTGGATGTTTTGTCTAACAAAAAAGTCGCTGGTACTATTATGCTGAACCTAAATGACGGTTCGAAAAAGTTTCTTGTTCATCCAGTGGGTAAGTCAATGGCATTTGTTACAACAAAAGTTTCTGAAGATATGACGGGATTAGCTAGTATGTTGCAGCTTTTTAAAGAAGAAATTCAACTAGATGTTACTTCAATTAGTTTAGTCGAGTTGACAAATGCGCATACCGATGCTGAAAATATGCCTTTATTTGTATTTGAAATGAATGAAGATCATGCGGTTCCTGCGATTGATGACAGATACGTGTGGGAAAAACCATCTGAGTTAAAGAATCTATTAGCTACTTATGATATTCAAGGGGTACCAATGTTTTAAAACTAAGCAAGTTATATAAATAAATAAGAGGCATGGCTATTGCAACCCTTTTATTTGAAAAACTAAAAGCCGGAACAAAACTAACCACTAGTTTTGTTCTATTTTTATACAGAGTATTATTTAGGAGGAACATTTTATGTCATTAAAGCAAGCAGCAATAAAAGATGCAGCTACTGCTATGTCTCTATTGAAAGAAAGCGCTGAATGGTTGAAAGAAACTGGCAGTGATCAATGGTCAGATGTACTAAAAGGAGAAGATAAGCATGGATTAGCCCAAGCTGTAGAAAAAGGAGAAGTATTTTTCTTCTATAATAGAAAGAAACAATTGGCAGGAATGGTGGCTGCCTGGAAAACACCGACAGAATGGGACAGATTACTTTGGCAAGAAATAGGGACTCATCAAGAGTCTTGCTATCTTCATCGGGTGATTATCCGCCCAGAATATCGAAGAAAGGGCTATGGAAAAGAATTACTGGCTGAATTAAAGCAAAAATTCAGAGGGCAAGTAACTGAGTTACGATTAGATTGTTTAGGGAGTAATCAGAAGTTAATTGACTTCTATCGAAGGAATGGCTTCATTAATGTTGGAAATGCAAAAGATTTTAATGGAACCAAATTCGAACTATTTTCATTTATTCTGATTTAACAATCGCTATAGGTAACTTTTTTTGCAATAATATTGTTATTAAACGATGTTTTTATTGAAAAGACGAATTTAGGATTGATAGCAAGAGAAGTGGATGAAAAATATTTCCGTTTTTTTCAAAATAATGGTTGACCAATAACAAAAAACTTGTTATATTATATCTTGTCGCAAGGCACTGATGG
>NZ_JXLC01000042.1:0-13884 GCF_001886225.1 Enterococcus silesiacus
AGCCCATTCAGCTTTTATTATTATCTAGCTTCATGAGCCAGTATCTCGGAAAAAAGATAAAACATGAATGTGGTAAAAAGCACCACTTTCATGTTTTCCTATTTTTCGTCGATACTAAGCGGCTCATTCAGCTTTTATTACAAGGAGGAAAATTATGTATAATCAACCAACTGAAGGATTTTATGGAGATTTCGGTGGTCAATTTGTTCCTGAGACATTGATGTATGCGGTTAAGGAATTAGAGGATGTTTATGCAGCATCAAAGACAGATGAAGCATTTCAAAGTGAGCTGAATTACTATTTAAAACAATACGTAGGACGAGAAAATCCATTGTACTTTGCGGAACGTTTAACAGACTATGCAGGTGGTGCTAAGATTTATTTAAAAAGAGAAGATTTGAATCACACTGGTGCTCATAAAATCAATAACACGATCGGACAAATTTTATTAGCAAAAAAAATGGGGAAGAAAAAAGTCGTCGCTGAAACAGGAGCGGGACAACATGGTGTGGCAACCGCTACAGTTGCGGCTTTATTCGGAATGGAATGTACGATTTTTATGGGAGCAGTCGATGTGGCTCGCCAGTCACTGAATGTTTTTCGGATGGAATTGTTAGGGGCGAAAGTTGAAAGTGTGACTTCTGGTAGTAAAACGCTAAAAGATGCCGTTAACGAAGCACTGCGTTTTTGGGTTGCAAATGTTGAAGATACGCATTATGTAATGGGCTCTGTCTTAGGGCCGCATCCGTTTCCTGAAATTGTGCGAGATTATCAAAGTATTATCGGAATCGAGGCTAGGCGTCAGTTTTTAGAAGTGGAAAATAAATTACCAGATGCAGTTATTGCGTGTGTCGGCGGCGGTAGTAATGCGATGGGGATTTTCTATCCGTTCATCAATGATAATGTTGCACTGATTGGTGTTGAGGCAGCTGGTTTAGGATTAGACACAGAAGCTCATGCCGCATCGATCAATAAAGGGAGGACGGGTGTCCTTCATGGCGCAATGATGAAGCTGCTTCAAGATGATGATGGGCAAATTTTAGAAGCTTTTTCGATTTCAGCTGGCTTAGATTATCCAGGACTTGGACCGGAACACTGTCATTTAAACGAAATACAAAGAGCAAGCTATGAGTCAGTGACCGACCAAGAAGCGTTGGATGCGTTTAAAATTTTATGCCAAACAGAAGGGATCATACCAGCTTTAGAAAGTGCCCATGCTATTAGTCATGCGCTAAAAGTCGCAAAAGAACTTGGATCAGATAAGCAAATCATCGTTTGTCTTTCAGGGCGCGGAGATAAAGATGTCCAGCAAATCAAAGAGTTATTTGAACAGGAGGATGCGTAATGAAATCATTAACGAGACAACTAAAGCAAAAACAACAAGACAATGAAACGATTTTCGTGCCTTATATTATGGCTGGTGCCCAAGGCTTAGATCAGTTAGCCGATGAAATTCGATTATTAACAGAAGCAGGAGCCAGCGCTATTGAATTAGGGATTCCATTTTCAGATCCAGTGGCAGATGGTCCTGTCATTCAAGCGGCTGGCCTAAGAGCATTAGAAAATAATGTCACGCTAAGAAAAATAATCCAACAGTTAAAACATATCGAAACCCCAACGCCTTTAGTAATCATGACGTATTTCAATCCAATTTTTAGCTATGGCTTAGAAGAATTTATTCGAGACTTAGCAAAAACCAATGTTTTAGGGTTGATCATTCCAGATTTGCCTTATGAGCATCAAACCTTATTAACACCATTATTAAAAGAAAGTGATATTTCCTTGATTCCACTGATTGCGTTGACAACACCTAGGGAACGAATCATAGAATTAACGGCAGCGGGAGAGGGGTTCATATACGCAGTGGCTGTTAATGGTGTAACAGGAATCGGGCGAAAGTATCAAGAAACGTTGGATGAACATTTAGCTTATATTCAACAAGTCAGTGATAAGCCCGTTCTTGCAGGATTTGGTGTTTCTTCTAAGGAACACGTTGATCGTTTCAGAAAAAGCTGCGCTGGCGTGATTGTAGGTAGCAAAATTGTTCAACTGCTTAGTGAAGGGAAACAAACAGAAGTCAGTGCCTTTATCAAAGAAGCAGTCAGTAACTAATTTTAGATTTCTTATTTTTTCATTTTCCCCCTTGCCTCAGAGCAATTCTTTCGGTAAAGTAGTATGAAAAGTAGGTGGACTTATGGAAATTGTCATCAATCGTAATTTGATTTTTGCAGAGAACCAATATTTAGAAACCGAACGTTTAAAGCTGCGTCCTGTAACGTTAAGTGACGCGAATGATATGCACGAATATGCATCTGATGAAGAAACCGTCACCTATGTTTTCCCAATCCATCAGTCTTTTAAAGACACGAAAGAAAGCATTGCAAACTATTTCATGGCAGCGCCACTTGGAAAATATGGTATCGAGTTAAAAGCAACGGGTAAATTTATCGGAACGATCGATTTACGTGTGGTCGATCAGCACAATATTGCTGAAATCGGCTATTCTCTAAACAAGTCATCTTGGGGGCAAGGCTATGTACCAGAAGCGGCGCATGAATTGCTTCGTTTAGGCTTTGAAGAGCTACAATTGATGCGGATTTTTGCAACCCACGATATCGATAATCCTAAGTCAGGTCGTGTGATGGAGAAAATCGGTATGAAGATCGAAGGGAATATCCCGAATGCTCGAATGTGGAAAGGAAAAGTCGTTACAGATATTATTCGCGGCATCACTTTAGAGGAATGGCAAAATCGGCATAATTAAACTACAGAACTGCTCAGAGGAGAATAGAATACATGTTAATGTTTACTGAAAAAGATTTTGAGGTTTTTACAATAGCAGGATTAGAACCAAGAATGGCTGGTATTCGTTCGACGATCCAACCAAAATTTCAAGAATTAGATGATTATTTTGCTGAGAAATTAGGGGAGCAACTAGAAACGGAGTTTTTTGTGCATATTGCCCAACATCGCCGTAGAACGGTTTATCCACCAGAAAATACATGGTCAGCATTAAGCCAGAAAAAACGCGGCTATAAAATGGAAGCTCATTTTCAATTAGGAATTTGGCCGGACTATCTTTTCATGTGGTTATCACTGATCGATAATCCCAAAAATGAAAAGGAAATTGCTCAAGCTTTTTTAGACAATCAAGCATTATTTGAGCAACTAGATGATGATTTTTACCTGTCGATCGATCACACACAGCATGAGATCGAACGGTTGAATGAAGCCGATTTAGAGAAACATCTGACACGTTTTCGTGATGTGAAAAAGGGCGAGTTTCAAATCGGACGGATCATTAGAAAAACGGATGTTTTGTTGAATGATCCTGAAAAAGCGCGTGACTATATGTTGAAGACGTATGAAGAATTAATTCCGCTGTATAAACTTGCAGCGGAAAAACAGTAAAAATAGGTAGTCGACTGTATTTTTAAAGTCGACTACCTATTTTTTCACTGCACGCCAATCTTATTCAACGGATAATATCGGAAATAAACCACACCGACAATATCTTCTTTATCCACAAAACCAAATAAACGACTATCATCTGTCTTGCGACGGTTATCTCCCAACACGAAGTATTTCCCTTCAGGAACAACAGTGGCAGGGCCTGTTGCACTATTTTCCAAAGTAAAATCGTCAGTTAAAGGCAGACCATCTGTTAATGCTGCTTTAAATTCATCTAAATAAGGTTCGTCATATTTTTTATCATTGATATACAACTGATCATTTTCCATCCGAATCGTATCACCAGGTAAGCCAACAACGCGCTTCACAATTCGTTTTCCATCTCGTGGACTAGGAAATGTAGCGACATCAAACCGTTTTGGACTAACTAAAGACGTCTGCCATAGACGATCAGACTCATGATAAGTTGGTTCCATTGAAATGCCAATAACTTCCACAGGTGTTAAAACAAATGTTCTTAAAAAAAGTGCAAACAACAAAATCATTGAAAACTGCATTACCGTATAAAGCGTACCGTGTTTTTTTTTCATAAATAAACTCCTTTTAACTTATTGTTTCTTTTAGTATATCAGAATAATTTTGAGAAATAAGAAGAAATATAGACGAATTTGGGGATTTTTTTAGAGAATGATTGAAGCAGATATTTTGTTGTCAGTTCTAAATTTTGCTATACTTTTTATGGAACTTATCGATTGATAAGGAGGAGGATGGAATATGTTTTTAGCATGGAATGAAATAACCCGCTCAAAATTGCGCTATGCACTGATTATTAGTGTGATGTTTTTGATTTCTTATTTAGTTTTCTTTTTAACAGGCTTAGCGTATGGTTTGGCTGAAGATAATCGCACTGCTGTGGATAAATGGCAGGCGGATGGTATCGTGTTGTCCGATGAATCGAATACCAATATCAATATGTCGATGATTCCAATTAAGGCAATGGATGAAGTCGATGCAAAAGAAAAAGCAACATTAGGTCAAACAGCGGCTGTGATCCAATTAGACAAAAAGAAGACTGAAAAAATCAATGCTAGCTTTTTTGGTATTAATAAAGATGAATTTTTAATGCCAAATATCATTGAAGGAAAAGCATTCACAAATGAAAATGAAACAGTTGTGGATAACAGTTTAAAAAAAGAAAATGACATCAAACTTGGAGATACAATAAAATTAGCTGGTAGTGATAAAAAGCTTAAAGTCGTTGGTTTTACAGACAATGCTAAATTTAATGTTGCACCAGTATTGTATGTATCCACAGCTGCTTTTCAGCAAATTCGCTTTGAAAAAGTGGATATCTCAGAAAATGCTCGTGTGAATGCGATTGTTTTTCGTGCAAAAGACGGAGAGCTAAAAAACGTTCATTTGAAAGAGGATGGATTAACTCGTTATAGTATCACAAAATTCATCAATGAATTGCCAGGATATAGCGCTCAAGTATTGACATTTGGCTTTATGATCGGCTTTTTGATCGTAATTGCAGCGATTGTAATAGGCATTTTCATCTATGTCTTGACCATGCAAAAAGCAACGATTTTTGGAATCATGAAAGCGCAAGGAATTTCTGGTTTTTATATCGCAGTCTCTGTAATTGTTCAAACGTTTGTCTTGGCTGTTTTGGGGATAACTTTTGGTTTGCTTGGTACAGTGGGAACTGCTCTTGTGTTGCCAACCGCTGTTCCATTTCAAACGAATTGGTTATTTTTCTTATCAATCGGGGGCATAATGTTAGTAATTGCGGTATTAGGTGCGTTGTTCTCGGTTCGGACAATCGTTAAAATTGATCCGTTGAAGGCAATTGGATAGAAAGGGGCTAGTTTAAAATGAAGGCAATTGAATTTTTAGCTGTGGATAAACAGTTTTTAGATGGAGATACGACAATTGAAGCGTTGAAATCCACAGATTTTTCTGTGGAAAAAGGTCAATTTGTTGCAGTGATCGGTCCCAGTGGTTCAGGAAAGAGTACCTTCTTGACGCTGGCAGGTGGCTTACAAACACCGACTACTGGGGAAGTTAAAATAAATAATGAAGCATTTAGCCAAGAAAATGAAAAAACACGCTCTAAAATCCGCTTTTCTGAAATTGGCTTTATTTTACAAGCATCAAATTTAGTTCCTTTTTTAACTGTGGAAAAGCAATTACGCTTAGTGGATAAGGTAAAAAAAGAAAAGACGGATGTGGATAAAGTCAACAAGTTATTAACAGAGCTAGGAATTGAGAAGTTAAAGAAAAAATATCCTGATGAAATTTCTGGAGGAGAACGTCAGCGGGTAGCAATTGCTCGAGCTTTGTATAATGATCCATCGATTATCTTAGCAGATGAACCTACAGCAAGTTTGGATTCGGATCGAGCTTTTGAAGTTGTGAAGATTTTAGCGAGAGAAACAAAAGAAAAAAATAAAGCGACAATCATGGTCACTCACGATCAACGTTTGATCGATTTTTGTGATGAAGTATTCGTGATGAAAGACGGTGTGTTAGAAAAACAAAAATAATAGTAGGGACAAAGATGCAGGTAATTATCAGCATCTTTGTTTTTTTGTACAAAAAAACCTTGCCCAACAAAGTGAGCAAGGTTTGTAAAGATTAGATGAACGGTGGAAGAAACGCAACTCCTTCTTATTTCTCGGAGCTGGGCGCTTTTCTCCCAACCTAATCGAATCTTAAAGTTTTTGGTTGTAGTATTCAACGACAAGAGCTTCGTCGATATCAGGGTATAATTCATCACGTTCTGGTAAACGAGTGAAACTACCTTCTAATTTTTCAGTGTCAAAGCTTACGAATGCTGGACGTCCAACAGTTGCTTCAACAGCTTCTTTTAGAGTTACGATATTTTGAGATTTTTCACGAACAGAAATCACTTGACCCACTTCAACGTGGTATGAAGGGATATCTACGCGTTTGCCATCTACAGTAACGTGACCGTGGTTTACTAATTGACGTGCTTGACGACGAGTAGTTGCAAGGCCTAAACGGTAAACGACGTTATCTAAACGTTGTTCTAGTAAGATCATGAAGTTAACACCGTGTTTACCTTCTTTGATCTTGCTTGCTTTAATAAACAAGTTAACGAATTGACGTTCGTTCATACCGTACATATGACGTAATTTTTGTTTTTCAGTTAATTGCATACCGTACTCAGAAACTTTACCACGGCTGTTTGGTCCGTGTTGTCCTGGTTTGTATGGGCGACGTGCTAGTTCTTTACCAGTTCCTGATAGAGAGATACCTAGACGACGAGAGATTTTCCATGATGGTCCTGTATAACGTGACATTAAAAATTCCTCCAATAAAATAAGTTTTTTGGAGTAAAATAATCTTCTGAAAAATTCATATTCGTTCAGTTCATTCTTCAACCTTCGCCCTTTGCAGCCGTGGGTTACGCAGTTGAACCTGAAAGCCTAAGCAATCAAGGCAATGAAATGTTGACGAGCCTATTATTTTTCTGCTGCATTATTTTACACAAAGACTAGTATAGCGCAAAATCAGGGATAACTCAAGCTTTTTATTGAGTTATCCCTGAGAAACTACCAGCCGCCGGATGCGCCGCCACCACCGGAAGACCCTCCACCAAAGGAGCCCCAAGAAGAGCCACCGCTTCCACCTCCAGAAGAATCATTATCTGACCAATTACTAGAATTGTAGTTAGAAGCTAGATAAGCCGTAGTTAGAATGTCTCCGTTACCTGAATAAAGAGTATCTCCGATTAAAATACGACCAAACGCTTTTTGCTGAGCCGTTGGATTTTTTAAAAATCTTCCTCTTGTGATTGCCCGACGTAGGCTTCTTCTTGATGAGATTAAGAAAGTTCCGCTGAGCATAATATAGTAAAAATCGGTTTGCTTTATTTTTTCAAGAAGCAATTCAGTCTCATTTTGATCAAATTCATTAGTATAAACGGTCATTTGTTCTTGATACTCATTGTAGTTTACTTTTAAAGCCCGTCGTGCACGTATCAATCTAATAATAAGGAATAAACTAACTATTATTATAGTTACTAACAAGACGAATAGACTCCCATGGGCAAATCTAGCTGAGTTTTTTTGCGCTTCAACCTGATTGATTTTAGAATCTACCAAAGCTGTTTTTGTATTCATTAACGCAAAAACTTGATCCACTACCCGATTTACAGCAGTGGCGTAATTTTCTTCTTTGAATTCATCAACAATCGCATCATCATTGATAATATTGTCTGCTACGCCATCAGGAATCAAGCCTTCCAATCCATAGCCTACTTCTAAACGAAACTCTCGGTCATCCAAAGCAATCAAATATAAAACACCGTTGTTTTCATCTTTATTACCGATCCCTAGCTGGTTAAAAATTTTATTGGCATAAGATTCAATGTCTTCACCACTAGGCAAATTACTGACTGTTACGACTTCTAATTGGGCACCATTGGTACTTGCAGCCAATTGTTTGTTTAAATCATAGATTTTTTTCTTTACTGTAGAATCTAGCATATTGGCGTTATCTGAGACAAATATATTATTTTTATTGATTACTAGATTACTATCTGTTCCGTCTATAACGACAGAGTAATTGTTTTCCTGTTTGGGATACTCTTTTAAATTATCTAGATTTTCTTGTAAAATTGTATCAAACGATTTTTTCGTTTCTGTTACTTTTCCTGCCTCGATGTCTGCTCGTTCCTGTTTAAGAGAGACTAATTGTTGATCATAAGAAGCTATTTTTTCAGGATAATGATTATCTGTTATAAAGAATAAACTAAAAAGAAAACCACAAGATAGAAAGAGCCATAATAAAATGACCGTAAAAATCTCGTTTCTTCTTTTTAAAGAACGGTAATGCGAAATGATTTTTTGATTTAGTTGTTGCGGTTGATTATTTTGAGCGGATCTATACATAATATCCTACCCCCTTATCCAAAGATAATACCAAGATTTTTTTTATAGCATTAGCTACCACCAACAAAAATGTTTTCACTTTCATTCACATACAACTCCTTCCTTGGAATAAACGAGTGTTAATATTACTATTTTACCATTAGCTAAAATAAAATCATCCTACTTCAGGTGGATTTTTATTGTCTTATTACTCGATTTGTTTGGATTTTTTAGCCTAAATTTGTTATCCTATGAAAAAAAGTGATACTTTGTCTGAAAAAGCACTAGACAAAACCTGAGATGGTCTTTAGAATGGTAAAGGATGTTTTTTGAAAATATTAGATGAAAACAAATTGAAAAGGAGAAACACAATGAAACCTGTATCGCCATTATTTGAGCAGATCGACAAATCAATCAGTAAAAAAATGAACTTATTCCAAAGTAGTTTTATGCGTTACGCTTTTCGTGCAATGCTGGCTTGTATGTTTTTAACATTAGGAACGGCAGTTGCCTTTGCGATTGCAATCAAAGGTGAAGGAATGGTCCATGGCTTAGGCAAAATTCTATATGCCTTTATGTTCAGTTGGTCACTTGTTATGATTCTGTATATGAATGCGGAACTTGGCACATCGAATATGCTTTATATGACAGTTGGAGTTTACCGTAAAAAGATCAATTTCTCTTTTGCGGCAAAAATTTTATTTGCATGTATTTTCTTTAATTTAGTCGGTGGCGTTCTGTTTGGCTACTTGATTTCCTTGACTGTTCCTTTCCAGGATTTACCTGCGGATAGCTTCTTCTTTACATCGATAGCTGGTAAATTAGATAAAACAACGACACAAATTTTAGTTGAAGGAATGTTTGCTAATATCGTAGTAAATACTGCTGTGTTAGTAAGTATGCGTATGAAAGATGATGCTGGTAAAGTTGCGGCTATCATTTTCATCATCTTTATCTTTGCTTTCTTAGGCTACGAACACGTTATCGCCAACTTCCCTGCGTTTAGTTTAGCGTATTTCGCTTCTCACGGAACAATGGCAGCAATGACAGTCGGCAGCGTAGCACACAATCTATTCTTTGCTTTGATCGGTAACTTTATCGGCGGTGGTTTAGTAATGGGCTTGGGTTATGCTTGGCTGAATAATGCAGATACGACTTATGTAGATTAAACAATTTAGAGGCTGGAACGGAAAGTATTTTCGTTCCAGCTTTTTTTGCTGTCTATCGTTTATTGAAGTAAAATAAAGGAAAGAAGAAAAAGGAGCAATGAAATGGATACAGTCGTTTTTCCTAAAAATAAAGAAAAAGCGGAGCAAATGGCAGCGTACATGAAACATTTATTTCCTTTTGCAGGTGTTTCAGCGCCAGAGCGAGCTATAGTAGAGAAGGAACTTTTGAAAGTCAGTAAAAAAATGCCCTTTACAGAATTATTTGATTTAGTCAGTTTTTACTATCAGAAGTCTGAACGAGAATACCAATATTTAGCAATCGATTTGGCAACAGTTAATGTAAAACGCTTCTCTTTTGAAGAAGTGCTGCGCTTCAAACCTTTTGTGATCGATAAAGCTTGGTGGGATAGCGTTGATTCTTGGCGTAAGTTTTTTGGTCTTTGGTGTTTCCAGAATTTAGACGCAATGCCTCAGTTATTTGAAGCCTTTTTTGGTGAAGAAGATTTTTGGCATAGACGTATCGCAATCAATTTGCAACTGTTATATAAAGAAAAAACAAACACTGTGTTATTGAAAAAAGCCATTATTTATGATAAAACTACAGATGAGTTCTTTATTCAAAAAGCAATCGGCTGGTCCTTGCGTCAATACAGCAAAACGGATCCTTTATGGGTTCAAACCTTGTTCGAGACGACCGAGTTAAGCCCATTAGCTGTTAGAGAAGGCAGTAAATATTTGCCAAAACCATAGAAAGCGAGCGAGTTATTACGCCATGAGAAGAAAACTTTTTGCATTTGATATTGATGGAACATTGCTAGGAACCGACAGACAGCCGTTGGAAAGCACACGAGAAGCATTAAAGATATTAAGACAACAAGGACATCTTGTAACAATTGCAACAGGTCGCAGCCGATTTATGGCGCAAGATATTATTTTAGATTTAGATTTTTCCAATTATGTTCTTTGTAATGGAGCGGCAGCATTTTTGGATCATGAACAATATTTTCAAAATTTATTGGATGAAAATGAATTACATCGCTTTGCCACAGAAGTAGAAAAAAGAGAAATTGGTTTAGCCTATGTCGGGCTAGATGACGTGAAGAAAAACAATCATCACCGTCGTGCGCAAATGGCTGAAGCGATGGGATCAATCGACTTTGAAGCGCCAGAGTATGATGTGAATTTCCAAAAAGAAAATGATGTGTATCAAGCATTGGCCTTTTATGATGAATCAGCTGATGGTATGTTTGACCGTGAATTTTCTAAATTCCGCTTTATCCGTTGGCACTCTGAAAGTGTAGATATTGTACCTAAAAATGGTTCAAAAGCAGCTACATTATTGAATTTAGCAGATCGTGTCGGGATTGCTCGTGAAGATATCGTTACATTTGGTGATGGTGAAAATGATCGTGAAATGTTGCGTGAAGCTGGGATCGGTGTTGCGATGGGGAATGCTTTGCCGCATATCCAAAAAGAAGCCAAAATCGTGACCGATACCAATGATAATGATGGTATTTGGAAAGTATTGAAGGAATTAAAGGCGATTTAAGGATAAAAAAAGTGATCTGTGCAAAACTATTTGAGTTTGTACAGATCACTTTTTAGTTATTCAATTACCAAAACGCCATCTTGCAACGCATATGGGTTTTCTGCATTGATATGATCATAAAACATCACACCATTTAAATGATCGATTTCATGTTGAACCACGATTGCTTCATAATTTTTTAAACGGATCTTTTGTTTAACACCCGCTGCGTCCACGTAAGAAAGTGTGATTTTATTATGGCGTACCACATAACCAGGCACTTCACGGTCAACCGATAAACACCCTTCGCCTTCGCCAAGACAAGCATCTTGAACGGAATGGCTTAAAATTTTAGGATTATACATCACCGCACTTAATGTCGGTTCTGGATTTTCCAAATCACCGCTGGGTACATGAACTGCAATGATGCGTTTAGAAATATCTAATTGTGGTGCCGCTAAACCAACACCGCCGCGTAGTCCTAATTCTTCAGCTTTAACTGGGTCTTGGCTATTATGCAAGAACTCCATCATTTCTGTACCTAATGTGATATCTTCATCAGCTAGTGGCACAGTTACTTCTTTTGCCACTGCTCTAAGTGTTGGGTTTCCTTCGCGGATAATATTATCCATTGTAATCATTTGATATTCTTCCTTTCAATACAATAAAGTATTAAAGTTATTTATCCTCTATTTTATCATATAAGGGTTGCAGAAAAAATAGAAAAATAAACTAATAATAAGTAGAATAATGCACCATCGTTTATTATACAAAATAAAATAAATAAATATATATTGATTATATGTTTGTGGTAAAATGAATATTGTATCGCGAAAAATGTAAAATAAATATATATTAAATTGTTGGTTTGAATTTTTTGTTTGTAATTGTAGTACACGCAAGATAAGTTAATGCCAGAGCGTTTTTTATATTGTTATGGAAAATGCAATGAAAAATATTTTATGTATTTTTTTGCGATACGAAATAGAAATTTAAAAAAGGAGATAGAAATGAAAAAAATATTATGGGGTTTAAGTGTTGGTTTGGCGTTGTTATTTCCAAATATAGTGCATGCTGACGAAGCGAAGAAAGTAGAATACTTTCCAGTAGATCCGGAAACTGGACTACAAGTGGAGGTGCCAACTCCTGATCTACAGTCAAAACAACAACTACTAAAAAGACAAGCTCTGCCAGAAAAATTTGATTTTATGGATGGAGGTTTTGGGACGCCTGTGCGGAATCAAGGCGATGTTGGAATATGTTGGGCCTATTCAGGAACAGATGTACTAGCAATTTCAATGAAAAAAGAATTTGGGGTTGATTACGCTATTTCTCCAAACTATTTTAATTATTATTTTGCAAATAATGCTTTTACGGACGAAATTAATCCACACGCAGATAATAGACCATTAAATGGTGGTGGAAATTCAGAGATACTAATAGAACAAGCCTCACTGGACAATATGGGAGTGACAGAGGATGTATTACGTACACCTTCTTACTCATCTCAGATAAATCCCATGTCAAGTCAAGACTTTTTAACGATAAAAAATCAACAAATTCCAATGTATGCAGACAAAATAGTGGTAATCCCTGGTGTAAGCTATACTAAAGGGACTGAGGAAGAGCGTAAGAAAAAAGTAAATGATATAAAATCAATGATCTATAAACATGGAGCAGTAACGTTCCATTACGATACCAGTTACTCTCATAATGATAATTACTATAATCAACAAACTAATGCTACTTATGTACCGATTGAAGACATTAAACAAGGATTAGTTCCGAATCATAATGGAGAGTGGGCAACATCGAATCATGCCATTGTGATTGTTGGTTGGGAGGATAACTATTCGAAAGAAAATTTCAGAAAAAAACCGCAAAATAATGGTGCTTTTAAGGTGAAAAATTCTTGGGGGAAATATGAACATGATGAGGGATATTTTTACATTAGCTATGAAGATGTCTATATGCAGAGCTCTGTTAACTCAGCTGTAGACACAGAGAAAAAAGAATATGATTTTAATCATAAGTATGTGAATGGATTTCAAAATTATCTCTCAAATTATACTATGAAGACTAAAGAGTTATTTTATGGTAATGTATTTCAAACTGGAAAAAGTGAAGAAGAGCTGACAGCAGTTTCATTGTACACAGTCCAAAATAATATCAACTACGAGATATATTATTTGAATAGGAATATAAAACATGATGAGATGATTTCTGGATACAAAGATATGACAAAAATTGGTGAAGGTGTCAAAGAGTTTGAAGGAGTTGAAACGATAAAAGTACCGACTCAAAAAATTGACCCTAATCAAGAGTATACAATTATTATTAAATATATATACCCAGAAGACGTTCCTTATTTTCAAGTACGAATGCAGAAGATTAAAGAACCGGGTAAAGATGAAACACCATATTTAGAAAAGGGACGTTCGTTTATTAGTACGAAAGATATAAAGAATGAAATGCACTGGAGAGATGTGTCAGGAGGAAAAGTATTCAGTTCTCCGTTTAATATATGGTTAAACGTGTATACTAAAGAGAAAAAAATAGCAGTAGAAAATATCCAACTTGACCCGACAGATGTAACATTGAACGTAGGAGAAGAAACGTTATTAAATGCAACTATCTTACCAGAAAATGCAACAAATCCTCAAATTATCTGGAAAAGCTCCGATGATTCTATTGTTAGTGTTTCTGATACTGGCGTTATAAAAGCTAAAAAAGCTGGGAACGTCACTGTTAAAGCCGTTTCAGAAGAGGGACAGAAAACAGCAGAGTGTCAAGTTCGGGTGGGTGATGGAAAAGGAACTTTTGGGACCGTCCCATGGACATGGAATGAAGCAACACAAACAGTTACCTTTGGTGC
>NZ_JXLC01000043.1:0-12328 GCF_001886225.1 Enterococcus silesiacus
TAGTAAAAGTAACGGAAGAAATGATGATGGAGCAAGACGGAAAAAGAGTGGGCGGAGATAGCGATCATTGGATATATTTAACTAATTTTAAAGCGTATAATGAAGGATTTTTATTAGGTGTATATTTGCACTTTCCATTTGATGAGGAAGACTTGGCGCAAGCGTATCAAACGATTTGTGTGGGAAATGAGTTTGTGGATGAATTTGGTTATTCGTATGAANATATGATAGTTTAGAAGCTTATATGAGTTATCCAGATGAAGTGGTTTGGGTGATTGCAGAAAATATGGGAGCTGAGATAACTATTATTGAATTAGATGAAACAGGAGTGAGCGACCATGAGAAGTTTGGATATGCTTTGGTAGATTTGGGATATTATGATATTCCTGAGCATTTGGCGAATTATATTGATTATGAGGCTATTGGGAGGGATTATGATTTAGGGACTAGTGGGGAGTTTGTTGATATTTCGTTGAGTTTGAATAATGATAAAAAGTTTTTTGTTTCTTTATCTGACTTAATGTTCTAAAATAGAATTTAAAAGAATGATAATAAATGTATTCAATGATTATACAGATAATATTTCAAGATAAATAATATAATTTAGGAGGATGATTTATGAAGCGTATTTTTATCTCACATAGTAGCAGTGATAAAGCTTTCTACGCAGAACATTTAGTTAAAGCTTTGAACAACAGTTTAGGAAAAGATAAAATAGTTTTTGATGCACATACTTTTGAAGAAGGAGCAAAGATTAATTTAGAGATATCAGAATGGATTGAAAAAACAGATTTATTTGTTTTGTTATTATCCAATAAGGCATTAGAATCAGAATGGGTACAAAAAGAAATTATGCAGTCTGAGTTTCTAGAACTAAGTAATCCGGATGAAGAACGTATTTTTCCAATTATAATTGATCCTAATATCAATCATGAAGATAATAGAATTCCAGAATGGTTAAAGCAATATAATATTAGAATGATTACAAGTCCTAAGAAAGCGGCTCGGCAAATTATTTCACGAGCTGTTGAAATTTCTTGGATGATTAATCCAAGAATAAAAGAAAAAAATAATTTATACGTAGGAAGAAATGATAAAATGGAGGAATTTGAAGATAGAATGGATAACTTTAATTCCGCTAGACCTAACATATTAATCGCATCAGGAATTAATTCAATTGGTAGGAGGAGTTTTTTAAAGAGGGGATTAATAAAAATAGATGTCATAAAAGAAAGTTATTCAATGCCTATATTGGTTTTGGATGGACATCAAAGTATAGAGAACTTAATACTTTCAATAGAAGACCTAGGTTATTCTAATATTAATACAGAAAATTTAATGACAAAAACCATTGAAGAAAAAATTGATATTGCCTATCAAATCTTATTGGATGTAAATAATTCAAAAGATATTATTTTAATTGAAGACGAAGGCGCAATTGTATCTCATTATAGAGAGTTAACTCCTTGGTTTGTGGAGTTATCTAAAAAGATTGCTAAGTCTGGAGAATTTAATGATGTTGTGTTGTGCATTGCATCCAAATATAAACCTATGTATAAACTACTTTATTCATTGCCTAATATATTTAGTCTTCAAATCGACGAATTAAGTAAAAAAGATAGAAGTCGTTTACTGATGAGGTATTCAAAATTAATTGGATTAAACATAAATAACGAAGATTTAGAAAGCATATCCAATTATTTAACTGGATTACCAGAAGAAGTATTTTTTTCAGCAGAGGTAGCAAAAGCGGAAGGTATTCATTATTTAAAAGAAAATACTGACATTATTACTAATTTTGGGGATGATAAGGTTATTATACTTCTTTCAGAATACAATGATGATGAAGTAGCTTTACAAATTCTAAAATTAATATCTTTATTTGATTTTATAAGTATTGAAACTTTAAATAACTTGCTGAATAAAGAAAAAAAATATTTAAAATATATAGAAAAATTTCTTGCTGGAGGAATATGTTCCTTTATTGGCTCTAGATCAGAATATTTAATTATGAACACTGCTATAAAAAATTATTTTTCAAGACAACATTTAAAACTAAACAAAGAGTTTGAACAAAATGTTTCAACATTTGTTAAGTCTAGTATGGAAACAAAAGATACCTATTTTGATTATGCAGATAGAACTTTTATTTTCCAACAAAAATTGAAATTATCAAGCGAAATTTCTGATGAGATGCTTATCCCTTCTTTTTATTTGAAGACGATGAAAGATCTTTATGATAGTAAATCTAATGATAAAGATGTTATTCAACTTGCTGATAAAGTTCTAGAAGCATCTACTTTTTTAGATCCATATATATTAAGTGAAATTAGATTTTACTTGTGTAGTGCTTTAGCCAGACAGAAATTGAATAGATTTAATGAAGAAATTAGACACATTAATGGGGCGCAACATAATTTTCTGTACGGATTTTATTATAGGCACATAGGAAATTACGAAAAGGCAATAGATAGATTGTTATCTTCTTTAGATGAATATCCAAACTATGCCCAAGCTAAAAGAGAACTTGTTTTACTTTACAACAAAACAGAAAATTATGAAAAAGCGTTTGATATGGCGAAAGAAAATTACGAGAATAATAGAAGTAATGAATATCATATACATGCGTACTACCAAGTTTTATCTTATGAAAGAAGTAGCAGGTTTTCCGTAGACGAAAAAAAACCTATAATGGAAAAATTATTAAAAGACATAGAAATAATCCCTTCTGACAAGGCAAAAAATATGTATTTAATTATGTCTGCTCAGTATGAACTTTACATGAATGATAATATAGAAGGTGCTGAAGTTTTTGTTGAAAAAGCTGATAATCTTTTTCCAGATAGCATATACGTATTGTTGTTCAAAATTGATTTCTTTGAGAAGACTGGTAATTTAAGGGGACTAGAATCTGTATTAAAAAGTATGAATAAATTCAATTCTAAGAATAGTAGTTATTATACAGATTTTGTGAAATGCAAAATTTTTATTGAAGCTTTAAAAGGAAATCAAGGGAACGCCAACTCCTTAATTAATAAAATTAATTTAAATGAAAGAGCAAAGAAGGCCCTTAGGAATAAAGTACAAGGAATTATGAAAGTGGAAATTTAAGATATAGTTAATAAAATCAACCAAAACCCCCTGTCTGAAAAGAACTTGACAGGGGTTTTTGGTAGGGAAAATGGTAGGGAACCATATCATTTTCAATGAAAATCAAGCATTTTAAAAGTTGAAAAACGTTGATTTATCGGCATTCCCCATCCTTATTATGTTGGCTCTTTATTCCAGTTCAATCTGAACGGGTCTTTTTATTTTATTCAGTGCTTTTAGTGCCATTAGTACTCCTTTGCGATGAGAGATCAAATTCTCTCATCGATGCTATTTTTCTTAGCTAGCACAAGCCGTTATTTTTTGATCTATTGATTATGAATGCATTCAGTTTTCAAAGATCAAGTTGTTTTTGTAATTTGTATACGCGTATCGAATTACAAGACTTATAATAGCATCTGTTTTTCGATAAATCTATATAAAAAGGCTTTGTAACAACGTTTTGAGTAACGATAAATAATTCGATACACTTTCAATTTTGTTGAAATTTGATATAATGAGAAATGAAGGAGTGGACAGTATGGCTAAATCAGATTTAAGAAATAAACTTCTTAATCTTCAAGAAATTTTAGATATGGTTGATGAAGTGGTAGGCTACTCTAGCTTTGATGATCATGTAATAGGTGAAACAACATGGCGTAAATATGTGAGGTTATACAATGAATTTAAGAAAGAAGAAGAAAAAGTTAAAAAAGTTGGTCAGACTAAAGGGTCAAAATATTATTTATCCGATGTAGAAAAAGTTATTCAGTACAATATGAAAAGGATTGAGAATAATTGGTTTGATAAGACAACATTCGTACCAAAAAGAAGAAATGTTGTGACTGTTCCCAAAAATACTTCTAAGGAAAATAAAGAATTATACAGATATTTAAATTCTTATTTGGAGCCAGAAGAAAGGGTAGATAGAACAACTTTTATGGAACTGGTTAAGAACAAAAGAAATGAAGTTCCTGAATTTACCAAAATTCCAATTGTAGAGATAGCTAAATCAATTAATGAAGAAAGAGTAGAAAAACAATTTAATGTTTTTGACACTGATGATAAGTATGACTTTCTGAAATCATCGCAAATAGAAAAAGATTTGTTTTTGAAATTATTTGATCTAGATGCCTACCACTCAATTCTTGAAGACGTTAATGATAGTGAGCGTGATCGACGTTATAATCGTAAGCTTGAGTACATGATTAATAATCCGATAGTTTTTCTAAAAGAAGAGCACCGCAAACATATTATAGCGCTTGCAAAAGAAAAGTTTTGGGGAGAAGAAGGTTCAGCCTTTTTGGAGGGGGGTGCGGTTGGTGAGTATTATGAAGATTTTCATGGTGAAGATGAAGAGTTGTTATATGGTGGTGTCGAGTTAGGAGAATTTCCTAATACTAGCGAAAAATATTGGAGAGAAAATAATGAGTGCGAGAATGAGTCGAAACTTGGGGATGATGATCTTTTGATGTGAATTAACTATAAAAAAGGACAGCTTTAGTTGGCTGTCCTTACGGAATGTAAATAAAGGTGAGTACAGATGTAGCTACGAATATATTATTACAAGCATTTATTTCTATATGCATTTTCCCGTTAATAAGCTCTATTTAATAAGCCTACTTATCCTGATAAAATGATGAAGCTAGTTGACAAATGACTGCACCTAGAAACGGTTATTGTCTTGCTGGTGAGGAGTTACTTATATATAGTTATTGTCTTGATTGTATGCGAAGATGTGCGATCAGCGATTTTATTATCATTGGTCAAACTAATATGATTTTAGTTGCAATTTGTTTGCTGTAGAGTTAAGGACTGATGATTAGACATCTAACTCTAAAATACTATTAAAAACCTCTTGCGTTAGTGTCACGTCACTATGTGCCTCTAGTCGTTTGTTTGCACTTTGTCGTCTAAGTAAAGCTTGTTTTTTGGAGATGCTACGTTGTTCGCCATTCACTGCTGCATTTTTCCGTAGTGGTGGAATATCAATTCGTGCGATTACTTTCCCTTCAATAATCGCTTGTACTGGCATTGGATAAAGTTTTTTAGGGACGGTGACCTTTAACTTATGGACGAGTGCTTGTGTCATTATTTGTGCATCTTCTCTATGAAGTACAAAGGATAATGCATCAACCTTTGCATAGTTGATATGAATTTCAACTTTTACAACATCAGCGAGTTGGTATCCGATAAACACTGTATTCATTGTCGCATATCCATGAGAAGCCGATTTTAAATGACTAAAGAAGTCGTAAGCAATCTCTGATAAAGGCATATTATAGATTAAGGTTACTAAGTCCGCTTCATTTTTCATTGTCTGAAAAATGCCCTTATGTTTCTCTGCTAATTTCATAATCGCACCCAGACTGTCATTGGGCGTTGTAATCTCAGCTTGAACATATGGTTCTTCTACGTCCTCAATAAGTGAAAAGTAAGGGAAGTTAACTGGATTATTCACAACCAGAACATCTTGCTGCTGTTGGCCTTTTACATGAACCTGATAGGTTACATTCGGGGAAGTTGTCAACACTTCTAATCCATATTCTTTTTCTAAGCGTTCACGAATAATTTGCAGGTGTAATATTCCTAAGAAACCACAGCGGAAACCAGGTCCTAGAGCAGTCGAGGTCTCCAAATTAAACTGAAACGAGGAATCATTCAATGCTAATTTTTCGATAGCTAATTTCAATTTATTATAATCGTTATTTTTAGGATAAAAGCCAGCAAAAACCATTGATTGCACTGGTTCATAGCCTTGGATTGGTTGATTTGTTGGCACTGAATAATTTGTCAAAGTATCCCCAATTCGAACTAAATGTGGCTCTTTCAAGCCAGTCATAATAAATCCAACTTCACCTGGATACAGCTCATTAACTGGTACCATACTTGGTGTGAAAACCCCTAATTCATTAGCCGAGAAGTGCTGTTCATTAGCCATTAACATTAAGGTAGTATGTTTCGTGATGATTCCATCATAAATCCGTACGTAGGCAATGATTCCTTTAAATGGATCGAACAATGAATCGAAGATCAGAGCTTTTAAGGGCTGTTGTTTTTCTCCACAAGGTGCAGGAATTCGTTGATAAATCGCTTCTAAAACGTCATGAATACCTAAACCATTTTTAGCCGATATTTTTAAAATAGTCATGTCTGTAAATTCTTTATCTAGGTTTCTGATTTGCTGCTCAACCTTCGGCACATCTGCAATAGTACTGTCAATTTTATTGATGACAGGAATAATGGTCAGGTGATTTTGTTTTGCCAAACGATAATTAGCCACTGTTTGAGCCTGAATACCTTGGGTAGCATCAACGAGCAAAAGTGCTCCTTCGCTAGCAGCTAAACTTTTCGACACTTCATAAGAAAAATCAACATGTCCAGGCGTATCAATTAGATTATATTGATAGGTATTGCCATTATCTGCTTTATATAAATTTTGAACTGTTTTTGATTTGACAGTGATACCATGAGATTGCTCAACTGCTAGATCATCCAGCAATTGATTTTTAGCTTCACGATCGTTGGTTGTCCCAGTTAGTTCCATGATTCGATCAGCTAAAGTAGATTTTCCGTGATCAATATGTGCAATAATGGAAAAATTTCTTATCTGTTCTTGTTTCATAGTAATTCCTCTATTCTGTCAGTTTGATTTGTACTAAAAATCCATGCAAATAGAATTCAAAGGCTTTGACTGCTTCTTCTTCCAAATTAAATTGAAAAGCGTTGAATTCTTGCTTTAACGATTGATGATTGAATTCCTCTAAATTTGCCATATTCAAAAGTCCACTAATGATGGCACTTTGAATAATAAATAAGTGACTAGCATCTTGAGGAGTAATATTCTCAAGCTTACTAGCAATTGTTTGTCCTAATTGGATAACTATGTCATTCAACTTTTTTCTTCCAGCCAATGTTTGATTGATATTGGCACGGCCTTCCAAAACTGGTCCTCTCAAAGCATTAAGTCGAACTAGAACAATCTGTTCTTGAACTAAAAATCTTGTTTCATCTAACAACACTTTCTTAAATTCACCAATTGTTAAGATTTTTTTATCAGCAAACAGTTGAATCAATGTAGAAAAATATTCTTGATAACCTATCAAAAGCAACTCCATAAAGATGCTTTCTTTTGTTTCAAAGTAGTTAAAGAGCGTTCCTTTTGCTACCCCTGCTTTTTTTGCAATTTCAGCCATCGAGATATCGCTAAATGATTTTATTTCAAATAGATGTAATGCAGCTTCAGCAATTTTTTTTGACTTCTCTGCTTTTTCTTTACGTGTCTTAATATTTGCCATAGTAAACCCCTTTTCAGTATGTGTAGTGGTCTTGAAATTAATTATGAATAAGTCGGAAAACTAGAATGTAGTATTTTTCTATTATTTATATTGAGATGATTGGTTATCGTGTCCAAAAATGACTGATGGTCATTTTTATAATAACGCACTTAAATTTATTCGTCAATATAAAATATTTCTCTGTGCAATGATGCTCATGGTTTTGGTTATGCTCTGTATGTTTTATTTGGCTAGAAGAAGGTTCGGTATTTTTAGATGGTGTGCCAGCTGATGAGTATTATGAAGAGGCTTATGTTAAAAGGTGATGATAATTTTTATGTAGAGTTACAATAGTATAGATACAAAAGAGGCTAGAACCAAACTAAAAAAACAGTTTTGTGCCATTCTTTGAAACCGAATAGACGTTTTGTATCGACCTCTTTTGTAATAATATACAAGTTGATTACTGACTACTTTCGTAATTCGTCTGTGCCATTTGTTGTGTTAATAAATTAGTCATTTCTTTAGACGAAGAATCAGAGTAAAATTCATTCACTAGTTCAACAAGTGAGTATTCAGTATTAGGCGATTCTTTTGATTCAGGTAAAATTAAGATTTGATCGTCTTTTACTTGAAACTGTATCGAATATGGAGACTCTCCTTGATTGACAACATAATCATCACCATTATTTGTATAGCCAATTACTGGCATGATTGTTGCGGTAGGCCAAATTTTTTGAGCGACTAATGCAGCGATTGTAACTGGTTTTAAGTCAGGTAATGGAGCTGTTTTTTGTTTGTTCGTAGGTTCTTTTGAATTCTTAGTTTCCAGTTGTCCAAAATCAGGTTCATCCCAGACAAATAAAGCATGTTTATTTGTTTCTAATTTCAAGGCTTGGCGAGTATATTCATTGCCAGATTCTTTTGAAGAAACGTGATTCCAGTATCCAACGAAAATATTATCATAAACAACTTGCCCGCTAGTAGGCTTATAAAACGTTAATTGATCCTCTTTCTGTTCCTTGTTTATATAGGATAAGATAATTTCCTCTACATTATTTCCTGTACCATCTGTTTCAGTTTTATAGGTAAGAGGATAGAAATTAAATGCTTCATTTTTACCATAGCCTTTATCACTGTTATTTTTATATCGCTGTTCTACTTCTTTCATGATGGTGTCTGTTTTTTCTAACTTCGATATTTCACCTAGTGTAAGAGGCTTCTTTTCTTGTGCATTTTCATGTTCTGGGTTGGTGTGGTCATAGTCTATAGGATAATCTAATATTAATGAAGCAATTTCATTATTTTTGATTAAATATAAATGAAAGACACTAGCATCTTTTGCGTTATCAAGATCATCTGAATCTACTTCATACCAAATTTGGAGCTCTTTATTATCAATAATTGAATTTTCAACAGTTAATAATTTTCTTTCTTCTGCATTATCTTTCTTTGTTGTTGTAGATTGTTCATTATTTTCTTTTACCGTATTTTTTGTTGAACAAGCGCTTAATAGAAAGATACAAATAAGTATCGTAACTAGTGAGGTACATTTTTTCATATTGAAACCACCTTATATAAGATTAAGCATAAAATACTAGGTGACAAATAACTGCCACCTAGAAACGAGTATTATCTTGCTGTTGAGTGATTACCTGTGATAACTGTGGTTGTAACAACATAGTTATTGCCCTGTTTCACTACAAATACACCAACTGACATGTCAGTATATCCTTTTGCAGCAATATTAGAATAGTGCATAGCAGCCGATGTATTTCCTGCTAGATATGCAGCACGTTCTTCTTCAATGTATTGTTGGAACATTGCTTGTGCAATTAGCTTGGCTAACTCGCTTGAATCGCCATTCACTTTAGATGCTGAAATTGTAGATTGAGAAATATTTTCTGTTGTGTTCGCCATCTGTGTATCGCCTGTGTTATAAGATAATTTGTATGTGCCATCCTCCAGATCGTTTTCTGGTCTAGCATGATCGAAATTGTACATTACCTCGACTGCACGAGAAGAAGTACGATCACCGACTTTATCATCAGTAGTTAGGTTTGTTTGATTGTAGTTGTAATTCGCTTGTTCTGCTTGAACCATTTTAGCGAATTCTTCTGCTACCTTAGATGTCAATTCAGCATCCGTTAATTCACGAGCTTGTTCAAGTGAAACGGCTGTATCATCTTTACTTACTTGATTTTTTATATCAGTAATTTTTTTATCAGTAGAAGATAAAATATTATCAATAATCGGATCGGTTGTAGTAGCTTTTTTCTTATACGTAACAGTAGTAGTGTAAGTTGTTACAGTATCTCCGTTAGGTAGCGTTTCAACTGATTTTACTGGTGTTGATTCTGATACTTTTTCATAATCTGTTAAGTCAGTGAGAACTTTTCCAGATTCGTCTACATTGATGGTTACATGTTTATCAGTATTTACATTTTTGTGATAAGTGATCGTCGTTGTATAGGTTGTCACTGTATCACCATTAGGTAACGTCTCTACTGTCTTAACGGCTTCTGATTCGGAAATCTTTGTGTAGCCAGTTAAATCAGTAATAACGTTGCCAGCTTCATCAATCGTAATCGTCACATGCTTATCTATATTGTTCGTTTTACGATAAACAATTGTTGTAATTTGAGTCGTTACAGTGTCACCATTAGGCAAGGTTTCAACTGTCACGCTATTATCACGACTTAGTTCAACATAATTAGCCAAATCTGCTTCATCAATTGGATTTCCTATCTCATCAATATGATAGGTTACGGATTTATCTGTGTTGATTGTTTTATGGTAAGTAACGGTTGTTGTATAAGTGGTTATTGTATTCCCATTTGGTAAGGTTTCAACTGTTTTAACCGCTTCTGCTTCTGATACTTTTACATAGCCTGTTAAGTCAGTTAGTCTGTTTCCAGCTTCATCAACGTTCACCGTCACGTATTTATCTTCATTAGATGGCGTTGTTGTACCACCGTTATTTATTTCTGGCAATTCCTTCTCTGTGTTATTCGCTGTATCGTTTGCATTGGTTACTGGTGTTTCATCTGGTAAATTTTCTACAACATTATTGGCGGAGTCTTTAATCTCTTCAAAATCTTTTTTGCTTTGGTCGGCTTGTTGATCTAGTTGTGCAATTTGCTGATCCAGCTGTTCAATTTTATCTTTTAATGTCGTAATTTGTGTATCTAATTCTTTGAGACATGCTTCAAAATCAGCTAATTGTTTTTGAAGTTTTTTTGCTTCTGCTACTGTTGAAGCTGTCACCGTTTCAGGCAAGCTATTTAGTTCTGTTTCAGCTGTTACTAAAGCTGCTTGAGCAGCTTCTACATTCGCTCGTGCTGTGGCAAGTTCAGCTTCTACAGTTGTTAATTGTGTTGTTGCTGTATCGTAGTTAGTTTGAGCAGTTGCCAAGTTATCAGTGGCTATATTTAATTCATTTTGATAGGCTGTTAAATTCGCTTGTGCAGCATCCATTTCTAATTGCAACGCAGCTAGTTTTGCTTGAGCTGCTGCATCATTTGCAGTGGTTGCTTGTTCTGTTAAAGCATCCATTTGTGCTTGTACATCATTTACACGATTCTGAGCAGCATCTGCATTTGCTTGAGCAGTTGCAAGTGTCGTTTGTGCAATTTCTAGGGCTGTTTGAGCAACACCTTGAGCTGTTGTAGCCTCAGCTACTTTAGCTTCTGTATTTGTTACAGTAGCTAATTGAAGATCATAGGCTGTTTGTGCCTCTTCCACTTTTCGTTGCAAGTCATCACGTTTCGCTTGTAAATCTAATAAAGTACCGTTATTGCTTTCATTAAGAGCTGCCAGTTCTTTTTCAACTTCCTCTTTCTCTTTTTCAACCTGTTCCTTATCCTTTTCAACTTCTTCCAGTTGAGATTCAGCCTGTTCTTTATCTGCTGTAGGATTTTTTGATGGCGTTGAAGGTTTAGTTATTGGAAGAGAAGCATTGGGTTTGTTGTTAGTACCTGTATTGGTTTTAGCAGGTTGATTTGTTGTAGCTTGTCCAGCAAATGGCTGTGTTGTATCAATTTTATCATCGTTGTTAAGTTGTGTTTCGCTAATAACTTCTCCTACTGCATTAGTCACAGTCATTTTGGAGCCATCAAAAGAAATCGTTGTTCCAACAGGTACAGAGTATTGAGAGCCTAACTCAAATCCATTAGCGGTCATTAGGGTTTCCCATTTTACGTTCACAGCGAGCGCAATATTATAGAAGGTATCTCCTTCAACAAATGTATAGGATGATTGATTTTCTTTTAGTGTAGCTTTGATTGTTTCCACTGAATTAACTTGCCACTCAGCAGCTTGTACAGTTTCTGACTCTACTAAGAATGCTCCACCAAATAATAAGGTAGAAAATAGCATTCCCTTAATCAGCCAGCCTTTCTTTCCTTTTACCATCTTAGCGCGGTATTTTTGTTCAGTTGCATTAACCATGTTCTTGTTCTTCGTATTTTTCATAAAATACTCACTCTCCTTTTAATATTTACTGTATTTTTTCTGAACAAGTACTATTATATCACGTTAACGTACTTTTAAGAACTGTAAATGATGTTTAATCGTACTTTTGAGATGTGATATTTTGAGCAGAAACAGTTTAACCTTAATTATTAGGAAGACAAAATTAACTTTAGAGGTGAATAAGATGCAGCTTGATAGTGAAGTGTCAAAAAGAATTAGAGAAATTCGCATCAGTAAAGGCATGAGTCAAGAAATGCTAGCGCAAAAGGCAGATATCAATTCAAATTTCTTAGGTCGAGTGGAACGAGGAGTTAGTAGCAATCTACAATTGAAAACTCTTGATAAGATAATTTCAGCATTGGAAATTGATTATCCTACTTTCTTCTCTTTCAATATAGAAACAGCAGATAAGAAAACAAGAATCATGAATAAGTTATCTTTATCTTCTCAGCAAGATGATATTTTAGATGTCATTGATAGCATTTTAGATA
>NZ_JXLC01000044.1:0-6206 GCF_001886225.1 Enterococcus silesiacus
TACGAATTACAATTAAGTATATATACTATTACGCAAATGATGAAATTATGCATGACTAAAAGTTGAATAAAGGAGTGTTAGAATGGGAAATATAGCTTCAGATATTGGGGTTGCTACTGGGGCAGTTTCAGGTATAAATGATATATCTGTCAACAAAGGGACGCAAGTTTCTTTAGGAAAAAGTAATGTCAGTAGTATGAAACAAGGTTCAGAAGTAAATAATCAGTTACTTTCAGATTTATCACAATTGATTGATTGCGTGAAGGAACAAAGTCAAAAGTTTCCTAAAATCGCTGAAATAATGGCTATAGAGGATAGCAAAATTAAATTCTAAGGAGAATGTAGTGGAGAACAAAAATGATCAAGAGCGAGCAAAATACACCCGTTTGATTACAGAAAAAGAAAATGATACTAATGAATTAAAACAAGAGCAACGAAAAATAGAAGATAGTTTACGGAACTTGCAAGAAGATTTACAACGTGGCTATCGTACCTTAGCAATGATAAATGAAGAAGAAGTATACAGTGGAAATCATGAAGGTATTCGTATGCAACGAAAAAATGAAGAACAAGAGCGATTTTTTAAACGCCAATTACAAGAGGCAGAAGAAACGTTATCTGATCAATATGCAGAACAACGAAAAACACTAGAGAAAGAAACTGAAGATCTTTATAAAAAGAGGGGGGAAATTCCTTGGGATTAATTTATTCTAGTTCTGATTCCTCGCAATTAATGTCCGCGCTAAAGCAAAATCTACAGAGCGGAAAAGAAGCATCTGAACAGTTAAAAGGAGGAAGTCAAAAAGTAATTTCAGCTGTAGATGGTAAAACACTTTCTGGCTCAGCATATACAGCAGCAAAAGGCTTATTTAGCGAGTTGATTTTACCAACTATTAGTAAAGTAACTTCTGCAATCGATACGATTGAAAGTGAATTACAAACGTACACATCAGCAGATAGTTTAGTTTCATCAGAAGGAACGCTAGATGAGGACAAATTAAACCAACAAATTGCAACGAAAAAAGCAATGAAAGCTTCTGTAGATGCTTCTGCAGCAGTAGCAAGAGTATTGTCTAGAAATAATCCAGTTGCTAAAGTGTTAGATGAGTTATTAAATGTTCAGTCAAGTCTAGCTCGTATGTCGAATGATTTTGAAGATGATATTCTAGAATTACAAAAAAAGCTAGAAAAACTACAACAGTTTTCTTCACAAACAAATGGACTTTTTAGCAATAGCTTGAATGATATGAAAATTGCGATGCAGAGTGTAACTGTATTGAATAATACGATAGTTAATAGTGATGGGACATACCAATTACCTAAAGGTACTGATCTGAGTTGGTTTAACTCTTTGAAAAATTCTAGTGATATAGAAAAAATGGAAAAAACAGCTTTAGAAAAGGCAATGAAAGAAATCAATGATTTGTATTCTAAAAATCCAATGGCAGCAATTGAGAAAGTAAAGAATAACAAACGTTTATTTGAGTACCTTATTACATTCTTGGATTCGGAAAAATTACCTAAAGGTATACAAGATGCTGTACTAGATATTTTCATAGCGCAAGAAAGTTGGAATAAGTTACCTAAAGATTTAGCAACAAAAATTTTAAATAATCCAAAATTTGGTCTATATTTGATTGATAAACCCATAGATATACAGGCTAAAGTATATGGAGTATTGATAAATTTGAGTGACAAGGGTTGGGAGGTATTAGCACCTATTGGCCACGTGACCAATGTATTATCCAAATCGTCAGCGGGAGAAGCCATTATTGCAGGAACAAAAATAGGATTCAATAAGTTTAAAAAGCTAGGAAAAGTAGCTGACTTCTTAAAGAAATATAAAGCAGTTGGAGAAGTTGTTGGAGTTGCAGGAGATGGCTTTAGTATAGGTAGTTTAGCCTACAATGAATACATCAATCCGAATAGTCCAGCTTATGGAAATGCCAGTAAAGCTTTATATGGTGGTCAAAATAGATTTTTTGCATCAATTGGTCCTTTAGAAGGGGCGCAATATGGATTCATTCCAGGAGCTATCGCTGGTACAATGAATTATTTTTTACAAGGTGGTGGACTATCTGATATACCTCTACTAAACCAAATACCAATAATTAAAAACAGTGATGACTGGCATACTTGGATTAGTAAAAAAGATATTGACAAGTGGGTAAATGAACAATATGAATTTTATGATAGAAGACATGAAAATTTGGAAAGTGGAAATATTGGAGCAATAAAAGAAGACTGGTTTGGGAAACAAAACGGTCGTGTTGATACAGGAGATTTTAATACAGGATTACCTAAGTGGTAAAATACAATTAAGTAGGCGAATTTATGAAAAAAATAGAGGACTATGTTAACAACATCAGTTTTGAAGAGGCTTATGTCAAAATAGATCGAAATAAAATTGACTATTTAATTAAAGGCGATCCTGATGCAAAATTTCCAATCAGATTAAAAAAGCTAGGTTTTTTAGCAATAAGTTTATTTATGCCAATTATGATGATACTGTCCTATACAAGTGCTAAAGATAACATAGTAACGACTGTGTTTTCTAGAAACATAGCAATAGCAACAGCTACAAGTTTTATTTTAATATCACTATTTTCATATTTTAAGAGTAGACACTTTCTTCAAAACTATGGTTATAAAGAATTTATATATTCTAGTTTGAAAATTTTATTTTTATCTTATATTTGTGGTTCTATAGGAACTGTAGATTCTAATTATATTATTAATTTGATTACTATAATTATCTATGTACCTACTTGTTTATACTTATATTACACAGTGGAAAATAATATGTTAATCGATTACATTAATGTAACATTTGAAAAAGAGTATAAAACGAATAAGATTCTTTCTCTCTTGATAAAAATGGCTGGAATAATAATGATTTTAGGAATAGTAATTGTTCAGTTTTATAGAATAAATAAAAGTTGGATAGATAAAGACAGTATCAATGATTCAATAAATGGTTTAGGTTTAAGTACGACGTTAATCGTAATTGCAGGGGCAGTTTTTATGATAATTATTTCTTTGATACCTACTTATATCAGCTTCAAAGCTGATTTAAGAATTCAAAATATGATAGTAACAAAATATTCAGAAGAGTTCAGAGAAATGTATGGGTATTATAAAGAAGAATGGTACGGAGAATAATAATTAAGGTAATCTTTGTTAGGTTTAGAAGTGGCATAGGTTAGAAAGACGAGAGGGAAAATAGCGTTATATTAGCGCTATATGTTGAGGTATAATGAAAGTTTATGATTCTACAAATAAAAGGTACAAACTAGCTGAACTAGATACAAACTATTACTTAATAGATATGGATAGCAATATCTTAGCTTATTTTTTCCCTACTTTAGTTTGGTTCTTCCCTTTTAGAGCAGTTGAGATAGATAAAGGAATGTTTAATAAGCTAGTGTCTAATGGTCAAAAAGAGTATGGTATTATGGCTACTGTTGTTATATCGATGTTTATTGGAAGACCAGTTTACAAACTATCGACTATTTTTTTTCAAGAGCTTGATGTTACTTCTGAACTAGATAAACGTGCAATCTATTTACTGATAACATTTGCATGTTTACTTATTTTTAGATCAATCATTATGTTCTACAATAAGCATAAACTTAGAAAAGTATTATTTGGAGTAGGTTACAATGTAACAATTGAGATTGAGAAAGAGAGTATTTCTACATATTACAAGAAGCATAGTATGATTCGATTGATTTTGATAGTTATGATTGCAGTAGGGATAATCTATATAACGATTGTTTATCTATTTGATTTCATTGTAATTTTTATTTTAGGTGTGCTTATTTTTATATTTATGAATAGAAGTTATTTATTTCCCTATGTTAGTCGTTTTCATATAAAAGACTAGGAGATTAGAAGAATTAAACGTACAAATAAGAGTCAATAACTTTAAAATTGTTGACTCTTCCTCTATACGGGATAAAGACGATTGAACTTCTCCAAAACTAAAGTAAAACAATATTAAAATGGACTGGATGTGATAAAACTGAATAGCTTAACGATAAAAACACTCTATAAAAATAATCGATATAGCATAATACATTCTCAATCAAACTACTATTTAATTGACAAAGATAGTTCATTGTTAGGTTATTTCTTTTTCGGTTTAACTTGATTGATACCACAAAAAGCTTATATCTTAAATAAAAGCCAAGCTGAAGATTTACTAGTTCATCGAGTTGAAACTAAAAATAGAAAAGTGTTAAGTAACATTTTAATCGTACTAATGATTTTAATTTTTAATATAGTATTACGGAATTTGTTAACTCTTTTTTATGCTTCAACAAGCATAGAAAAGAGCCAGCTTATTGAAATTGGAACTACATTTATGATGATTCTATCAAATCTGTACATATTTTTGATATTGCTTATAATATTAAATTCAAAATATATCAAAAGTAGTAACAGTTCAATAGTCATTGATAGAAATGCATGATAGGAAAAATATCTTTTTTATAAGTGCCATTCCACAGTATAGAACAAGTCTATCCCATTAACGTGGCACTGAGATAGACTTATTTTTTATATTTTTATCGCAAAATTCTGCAATTCTTTCCTAAATTTAAACGCTCTTGATAAGTAAGATGTAGAGTTCAGGTTCATCCTCAATATTGTCAAACGCCCATTTGGCCGATCTGCTTACTGCTAACCAATCCAACTACGATACTTTCTGATAGTATAATTTGATCCATATAAAAACCCCCTTTACATATAAGTACGTAAAGGAGGAAAAGATCTTATTTGATGAAATCACTGTTGTCAGAGTGAGTAATTCTCCAAAAAACATAAAATGAGTATATCGAGTACGCTATCAAAACTACAAAAAATAGTTTGCTTAGATTTATCATAGAATTTCCTAAATCATAATTGATAGAAAATTCTTTTTGCAGTTTAAACTTTTCTTCCATTGTTAATGTTTCAGGGTCTTGAATAGGTAAAAAATTCAGTGTCAGAAAAGTTCCAACAACTTTCAAAACTATAAATAGACAACTAAGTGTAATGATTAGCAACTTATTATATTTTATGAAACTCACTCCTGTCTTATCTTATCTTGACATAGATCTTACTATTTCAATTTTATAAGGTTTTATATATCCACGAGATTGCATAGCATAGCAATAGTTATTCCCAAAACCGACAGCAAAATTATTACTATATCCATTTGCTTGTCGTTTATAGGACACTGTATAAGACACACCTCGTAAAGCTGTGAGTAAATGTCCACTTGTGAACGTATGTGACCCTGCGAAAGATCCTGAAGCTCTGCCTCCTCGGAAAGCTTCAGCTTTTAAACGACCGTAGTAAGAGCGCATTAAGTCTTCACTGTCTACCATTTTAGCCCAAGTATCATTCGTATTGTAATACGTTGCTGGTGTATATGCTGAGTTGACTCTGTTTGCTGGAACAATAGCACGTCTCATATAATTAGCAGTCTGCCAATGCCCTATCCGTTCTACCAGTTTAATTCCAGCAGCGTATGCTCCTAAAGCGATATCATAAGGTGTTGCAACCAAAGCTCTAGATGTTGGAGGTAAGTTGCTATCTAAAGATAAGTCAACGTTTTCCTCAGCAAATTCAAGCTGATTTTCTAATTTTTCATCTTGATTATGATCGTAGTTTTTTAGCTCAACTAGAACTGAATTTAAAAATGAATTAAAATCTTCACTAGAATAATTTTCGGAAGGTACCTCATAATACATATCAATAGTGCTATTGATATAATCTGAATTTGTAGGTTCCGCTGAGGTGAGTTCCTCAATCAGATTAATATTATTCTCAATAATTTCATACTTCTCTTGAGACTCAACCTTTGTAGTAAATCCAAAACAAACGAATAATGAAATTCCCCATAAAACTTTTTCCATACTATTCTAATTCTTCCTTCATTTATTATTTAAAGTATATTATATTGTTCTTTTAGTGTCAATATTCATTTTAGTTGTAATCATTTGTATAGTGCTGATTTGATAATACAGACATTTACTATTAGGAGTTGTAAATACATGATAGTTGATTTCTTTATTTCAGAAAAAAGGAGAAATAACCGAGAATTGATAACCATACTGACATACTTATAAAATTTTAGAGAATATTTTCAAGTTAAGGGGTGAGAAGCTAAAATGTGGAAACGATATGTTGCCGTATATAATTGTGAAGCGAAAAAAAAA
>NZ_JXLC01000045.1:0-5329 GCF_001886225.1 Enterococcus silesiacus
GATACTCATGTTTGAAGCTGTTGCTGAAGGTACAGTCAATTTCACAGACTCGCCATCTGTTCCTGGTGCTCCAACTGGAGCATCTGCGCCTGGTGTATAATCTTTACTTTGACCAAACTCCATGACATATGTTCCTTTACCTTCTTTTGCTGTTTTATCAGCAGTTACAACTGGTTGAGCGCCGCCACCAAATGCTAATTTAAAACCTGTTGCTGTATTTGATGGTACAAGGTTTTTATTTTCGCTATCTGCTACAGCCATTCCATTTGAATAGTCGATCGTAGATGAATCTAAAACGGTACTTCCGTTCGCTGCAGTACCAGTAAATTGTTGTGTTAATTCAGCGGTTACGGTATAACCATAGACACCATTTGCACGAATATCAGTCCAACCAACGATTGCGCCACGAGTACCTACTCCGGCCGGTGTTGCTTCAGTTAAGTCGATTGGTGCAGCAAAGGCTTCAACATCTTTACTTGATGTTTTGATTGTACCAAAGTTTAAGTTAGAAACTTGGTCGATCATTAACGCGCCGCCATCTTTGTTATCTTCGATGTCTGGGTGAGTTGGTAATTTTTCATCTGGTTTTTCTGGGTCAGGAGTTTTGCCGGCACCTGGATCGCCACCTTCAATTACTTCTACTGTTCCTGTTGAAGGCAACTCTTTTGGTGCTGCAAAGGCTTGGCTACCTCCTGCTAATGATGTTCCTAAAATAACTGCTACTAATGATACTGTACATAAACTTCTTACTTTCATTTGTTTACTCCCTCTCTTTTTTTACTATTTATTAAGGCAACTCGGCTAATATCCAAGTTATCTCCGTTTGATATTGTACTGGGTAGATTTTTGTCGACTCCGGTACAGTTAAAGTGATGGCAGAATTCGTATAAGCAGGTTTTTGATACTCCTCATCCATAATTGCTTTGCCATTTTTATCCACAAGTGGTTTCAGTGTCACTGGTTGATCATCGCTATTCATATCAGAAGCGCCAAACGCGATTGTCCATACACCGCGGCCTGTATTAGGTGCCGCTGTTGCCACTTCATAAGCAGTATCGATGGCATTTAAGCCAATTGTTTCTCGTGTCACTGCCGGTGGAGTGCTCGTACCGCTAGAATTGGCCCAGCCTTTATCTAAAGATAGATAAGCGCCAACTAACGACTGTTCTTCTTTATTTTGAATCACAGGATTGTTAAACTGCGTACGCTGCTTGACTTGTAATGTCCAGCCGGTCGCTAAGCCCCTTTGATCAGTGATTTGGATATAACTGCCTCTAGCGGTCGTTTCATCATAAAATTGTTGCGCTAACGCTTCGTATTTCCGTTCTTTTTGTTGAATCAGCGCTTTGTTAAAATTCAGTTCTGATACGTAATCGATTCTAAGCGGACCCGTTGTATGTGGGCTTTCACCAGGATCTATCTGGTTTCCCGGATTTTCTGGATCTACTATGTCGGAACGATCATTACCGATGACCTCTACACTACCTGAACCAGTCAATGTCTCTTCTGATTCTGCATGATAATGCTGAGCAAATCCTCCTACGCTTACTACAATGGCTACTGCACCTATCCAAAAAGACTTGGTTACTCGTCTCATTTCTGTTCCCCCTTTTTACTGTTGCGTAAAAACAACAGACATATAAGAAGAAGCAGAAGTACGCCGCCTAGCCAACCGTACTGTTGGATAAGCTCACCCGTTTTCGGGAAGCGTCCGATTGGTTTTTCAACAGCTTGAGTATCAGATGATGAAGGCAGACTGATTTCAGATGTACTTGGTTCTGTAGAAGAACTCGCTTGTGTCTCTTGTGTTTCATCATAAAATATAATCTTGCCACCTCTGGTAACTTGTCCATCTCCGCCCCCTTGTGAAGCTTGAACAGGTGAGACTGTGCCAAATAAGCTAACGAGGACAGTTAGGAAGAGGGTCAAAATCAAACGTTGTCTATTTTTCATAAGTTCCCCCTTCTATGGCTGCCCAGCCATAATCTTCCAAGTAATCGTTCCAATATAATCTCCGGTATACACTGTATCAGAAGAATTCATTTGAAGTTTTATACCGTCTGTTCCTTGCGCTGTCCCCCATGAATCACTCACCGCAAATTTACCGTCTTTCCCTTCGTTATTAGCATAGATGACTTGTGCATTCGCATCGAGAATCGTTTCTTGGCCTTGTTCTACATAGCGTAGCGCATTGACTAGCTCTTGCCCTTTATTATTTGTCATTGGACTAGTTAGCGTTGCGGTCAAGTGCCAGCCTTGAGCTGGATTTGCTCGTGTATCTGATACGACCAGCTTTTCTTTGAAAATAGGATTTTCTACACGTTTTGTTTTAGCATCATAGGTTAGCTTACCGAAGTTCAAGGTTGCGGGAACCGAATCTAAGGCTAAGTTTCCTTGAAATTTATAGATAACAGTTCCCGCTGTATATGGCGTTGCATTTTCAGCATCCGCATTATCCCAAGGTAATTTTGTATAACCTTTCGCTACTAAATCGGAAACAACCGTTTGAACCGATTTATCAATTGTCAGGTCAACTTTATCCGTCGTATTCCCCTCTAATGTAATCGGCACATGCAGTTCATTGGTTAGTTCTCCGATAAATTTGACGGTTAAGGTCGCACTAATATCAGTGATAGTGATAGTTACTTCTTTTTCCACGCTAACTTCTTTGGCTGTCGTTAAAATCAACGTTACCTTTTGTGGTCCAAGAACAGATGAATCAGGTAGCTTTCCATTTTTATAGGTCACAGTGACTGGCTCATCGATGGCATTCTCTGTATCTACACGAAGATTATCCAAATAAGCTGTTTGTATGTCTATTTTTGAAAAATCGGTATCTCTAGGGAAGGTGAGCTCTTTTTTTGGATCGCCGTCTGGAATTCCTTCATACAGAACTTTCACCATTGACTCATCCGTAATTTCTGAAGTGATATCTTTATTGTGAACGACCAAACCTGTCACACTATCATTGACTTCATAGTGAACTTTGGCAGATAAACCTTGTTCAAACAACATATAGCCATCATCTTTACCACCAGTTTGGTAATTATAGGCAACTTTATCAAAGTTAAATGTGCTGTTTGGTTTTGCTGAAACCTTGATATCGAATACCTTCCCATTGAATTCATTTGTAGTTGGATCTTTAGCTGTTAGCAGTAATCTACTGGCATTAGCTGGATCGACCGCAATTGTAAATAGATTCGTTAAGTCATCTGCATTTCCGTATGAACTAACTTTAACTTTTGTTACATCGATATCATAATAATCTGGAACAGTTGTTTCGAGCACAAATTTATTATTACGATTGATAAGCCGATTATCCGCCACATCTTGAATGATGGTGTAGTTCATGTTTAGGTAGTTAGGGTCTTTGTGTGTTTGGCTATTCGTACTACCAATGACTACTGGGTTTGCAGGAGCGATTCGGGCTAGTGATTCAGTTTCATACATTACTAGCATCGCTGTCGTTTTTCTAGCAGCTGAAAATGCTGTAGTATACTTAGTTTCTTGAAACATCTTATCTAACCTAGTATAGCTTTTATCCACGATATCTTGACTTCCAAAAATCAGAATATCTTCAACAGGTGGACTGCCTAACTGATAACCCAAATTTACCGTAGCATCTGTCGCGACAAAAATATTACTGAAGTCGCCATCAAAGTCTGTTTTGACTTGTTTTGCTTGATTGATATTGTTGTAATTCCAAATTCCTTTGACAGCTAATGGCAACTTTGTTTTAGAATCATAAAATTCATAATGATAGGAAATCGTATCTCCTTGAGTATAAGACTCTGAAAGATTACTTGACTGTTCATGATTCATATTAGCAGAACCACTTCTTCCACCCATCATTAAGAAAGCTTTTTCCCAAAGGATTGGTGAATCGCTCGCAGTTAAATAACCATTATACAAATTTCGTTCAGTAACATCTAAAGCAAAAAAGTTTGCATCTGGATAGCCGCCACCTGGATAATCAGGGAGATATTTAAAAGTCAATTTATCAATAACCATCTTTATATCTACTTCTCGACCTTTATAAATAGCAGCTCTTCGAATCCAAACAGCGCGCTCAGGGTACAAGGCTTCATCTTTAGGGTTAAAGCTGATGACTTGACTCTTCCCTCTGAAATTATGTGGATCCTTAGCACCTGGAAGTGTATTTTTGCTTATGATATCTTCAACTTTCGATGCACCAATTGGCTCATATGTGATTTTATCTGATATCCGAAACTTCAATGCATAGTCTCCTGAAATTTCGACTTTTGAAGTCGCATTAATATCAACTGCATTCACTCCAGGGGTCGTGATAAAATCAGAATACCCAACGGGAGGGGCTGCCATTAATTTATCGTTCATATTCTGAGTGAAATAAGCTACACCAATAACAACTCCGGTAATCACTGTCAGTATTCCCAGTTGAACCTTTCTTTTTTTCCTCATTTTTTTCCTCCTTTCCATAGCAATTATTTAAAAAATTTACATCCCTCCTTTCAACGAAACAACTACAGGGGAAGATCAAGGAATTGGATGTTTTTTTAATTTTTGTTACTCAATAAATTCTTCTGGAAGTGTTAAAATATACCCTTTTGATCGAACTGTTTTGATCATATCTGCGTATTTTACATCGATCATTTCTATTTTTTGACGAATGTGAAAAATTAAATTGGCTACTCGATATTTTGGCGCTGATTCTTTTTGTTTCCATAAGTAATTGGCGATTTCCTCATAGGTTCGCACCGAATTTTCAGAGGCATACAAGTAATCCAGCAACATATACTCTAACTTTGTTAGCATCATCTTTTTACCAGCAATTAAAGCGGTGAAGCTTGATGGATCCATCCGAAAAATATGATTTTTGTCTGCTGCAGTATCCTCTTTGCTCATGGAAAGCATTCCGTTCTTTATCGTCCAAGCAATTTCCTCAAATGAATCTGTTTCCAAAAGAAAGCCTGTCACACCTAATTTTAAATAGATAATTTTTTCATCACCTAGTGGCTCGCTAGTTAAAATCCAAATCGGTTTTAACGTATTTTCTCTCACTTTGATCAACCACTGAAATAATTTCTCTATTTGAATATATTCATTTTTAGGAAGAATGATACCTTGGAGAGCAGCTAGGTCAGTATTTTCTAAATCATGAACTGTAATATCAAAATCAGTAAGAAATCGTTCCTGCTCTTTTTCTCGTATCACTTGCATATCCGAAAGTATCCCAATCGCGTACATATCTTTTCACATCCTTTTGCTTTTGCTGTATACTATCAAAGATAATTCGAATGACGTATATTATATTTTTTCACACATTATTTTATCTTATTATCTGTTATAA
>NZ_JXLC01000046.1:0-5130 GCF_001886225.1 Enterococcus silesiacus
TTGATGGAAAGACAGGAATAAGAGAGAAAAAGGATGCCCAGTTTTCAGGCTATTGGATAGGACCAAGCGGTACACGTCAAACACTAAGTGAGTTTACAGAACTAATCCAAAACTACGATGGTTCACAACCAGGAACATATGTAAGAGAACAAACCAAGTGATGTTTTAACTAGAATTGATTAGTAATTATTGACTAAGAAACAGTTTTCCTGTAAAGTATACCTGTATGGAAACGTACCGTCTTTTACTTGGTTGTGCGAATCACCAACGCATTACTCAGTAAGAAGATGACTATTAAAGAAGAGGTGAAAAACATGGCAATGTCAAAAGAAAAGAAAAACGAAATCATTAGCGAATACGCTCGTCATGAAGGAGATACTGGTTCACCAGAAGTACAGATCGCTGTATTAACTGCTGATATCAATCACTTGAATGAACACGCTCGCGTTCACAAAAAAGATCACCATTCTTACCGTGGACTAATGAAAAAAATTGGTCACCGTCGTAACTTGTTAGCTTACCTACGTAAGACTGACATTCAACGTTACCGCGTATTGATCGAACGTTTAGGATTACGTCGTTAATCAAACAAAGAAAAGCGAGATTCGTAACGAACCTCGCTTTTTAGCTTATGTAAAAGCAAAGGTTGAGTATCCTTAAAATACTAAAAAATCATCATCTTTGGAAAGTTTGAATGAATCTACTAACCAAATAAAAGGACTCAATTCTTTTGAATCTTTTCATTTGTTTAGTAGTACTCTAACTTTTCCGAAGAATCAAAGGAGAAGAAGTACATGTCAGAAAAACAAGTGTTCAAAACAACTTGGGGCGGACGTCCCTTACAAGTTGAAGTTGGTCAATTAGCCAAACAAGCAAATGGTGCAGTATTAGTTCGTTATGGAGATACAGTGGTACTAAGTGCGGCTGTTGCATCAAAAGATGCGAGAGATTTTGATTTCTTTCCATTAACAGTGAATTACGAAGAGAAAATGTACTCTGTAGGGAAAATCCCAGGTGGATTTATCAAACGTGAAGGTCGCCCAAGTGAACGCGCAACATTAACGGCTCGTTTAATCGACCGTCCGATCCGTCCGATGTTTGCTGAAGGTTTCCGTAACGAAGTACAAATCACAAATACTGTCATGAGTGTAGAACAAGATTGCACACCAGAAATGGCGGCAATGTTTGGTTCATCTTTAGCTTTAGCAATTTCAGATATTCCATTTGATGGACCAATCGCAGGTGTTGATGTGGGTCGTGTTGATGGCGAATATGTATTGAACCCAACTGTTGAACAATCTGAAAAAACAGATATCGAATTAACGGTTGCTGGAACGAAAAAAGCGATTAATATGGTTGAAAGTGGTGCCAAAGAAGTATCGGAAGAAGATATGCTTGGTGCGTTACTTTTCGGTTTTGATGCAATCAAAGAATTAGTTGCTTTCCAAGAAGAAATCGTTGCCGCTGTCGGTAAAGAAAAAATGGAAATCAAATTATTACAAGTAGATGCTGATTTGAAAAAAGAAATCTTCGCGGCTTACTATGCTTCAATGAAAGAAGCAGTTATGACCGAAGAAAAACTTGCTCGTGAAGTCAATATCGATGCCATCAAAGATCAATTAAAAGAAGCGTATGCTGAAAAATTTGCTGGTCACGAAGAAGAAGCGCAAGTAGCAAAAGAAGTAAAACAAATCGCTGAAGATTTAGAAAAAGACGTGGTTCGTGAATTGATCACGATCGATAAAATCCGTCCTGATGGTCGTAAATTAGACGAAATCCGTCCTTTAGCATCAGAAGTTGGTATTTTACCACGTGTTCATGGTTCTGGATTGTTTACTCGTGGACAAACACAAGCGTTGTCTGTAGTAACTTTAGCACCGCTTGGTGAACATCAAATCATTGATGGTTTAGGTGTAGAAGACAGCAAACGTTTCATTCATCATTATAACTTCCCACAATTCTCTGTTGGTTCAACAGGTCGTGCAGGCTCTCCTGGTCGTCGTGAAATCGGTCACGGTGCTTTAGGCGAACGTGCGATGGCGCAAGTGATTCCAAGTGAAGCGGATTTCCCTTACATGATCCGTGTGGTATCAGAAGTTTTAGAATCAAATGGTTCTTCTTCTCAAGCAAGTATTTGTGCGGGCATCTTAGCATTGATGGATGCTGGTGTACCAATTAAATCACCAGTTGCCGGAATCGCAATGGGACTTGTCAGCGATGGCGAAAACTATACGATTTTAACAGATATCCAAGGGCTAGAAGATCACCTAGGCGACATGGACTTTAAAGTTGCTGGAACAAAAGACGGAATCACAGCACTACAAATGGATATCAAAATCCAAGGAATCACTGAACAAATCTTGACAGAAGCATTGACTCAAGCGAAAAAAGCCCGTATGGAAATTCTTGCTGAATTGACATCAACATTGGCTGAACCTCGTCCAGAGTTAAGCAAGTATGCACCTAAGATCGAAATGATCCAAATCGCTCCAGCTAAAATCAAAGATGTTATTGGTAAAGGCGGAGAAACCATCAATGGGATCATCGATGAAACTGGCGTGAAGATCGACATCGATCAAGAAGGTAATGTAAGTATTGCTTCTGCTGATGCAGATATGATCAAAAAAGCGATCAAGATCATTGAAGAGTTGACAAAAGAAGTTGAAGTTGGACAAGTTTACCTTGGTAAAGTCGTTCGTATCGAAAAATTCGGTGCATTCGTTAACCTGATCAAAGGGAAAGATGGTCTAGTTCATATTTCTCAATTAGCGAATGAACGTGTAAATAACGTTGAAGACATCGTAAAACTTGGCGATGAAGTGCTTGTAAAAGTGACTGAAATCGATAAACAAGGCCGTGTGAATGTTTCACGTAAAGCGTTATTGGCTGAAGAAAATAAAGAAAAATAAATAGATTGAATAAGTAGGTTGGGACAGGAGTGTTTAATCCCGAGAAATAAGAAGGAATTCACGAAAATTGCTCTTCAAATTTTTGTGAATTTCAGCTTATTTCCGAAGGGATTGCTTCTGCTCCCACCGTTTATACGTATTCCAAGTGAGTGGGATATGACTCAAAGAGTTATGTCCCACTCACTTTTTTGTTTTGAGTAGAAAGTCAGTTAGCCAAAGCTTCTTCTGTAGAAATAGCTGTCGTTTGATTCCGACTGACCTCATTTAGTTGTTTTTCAGCACTGGTTAGTAAAAGCTCGAACTCTTTGTTAAATGTCTGAAAGAGCTTTGAACAAGCATAATATTGTTTGACGACCTGTTTTTTATTGATGGGTGTATTTGGGTTGTTAAAATATTTTTCCAATGTTGTTAACGGTTCTTGCCAAGAAGCTAACCGTTCTAATGTGTCGCGAAGATCGATAATTTCTTGATAAGGAACAGCTTTGATACAATGTGCGGAATTTTTCATAAGTAAGTTCTCCTTTTTTCTAGTGATTTTACCTGTTGATTTTTAAATGAGAAAAAGAAAAAACGATAGAGATTGCCGTCTCTATCGTGGCTCTGATTACAAGTCTGTAGCAGGATTCTTTCACCTATTTAGAAAAATTTCAAAAACTGTCTAGAAATTCTTACAAAAATTAGGTACAATAAAGAAGCTAGTGCTACGGTGCTAGTACTCAGGCAACTTGGATGGAGAGTTATGGCTTTCCATTTAAGGCTTCATCTTTTGGTTGGTGCCAATGATGAAGTGCCTGTTTTTCTTTTTCTCAAAATTTATAGGATAGAAAACAAAAAAGACGGTTACAGCTATAACTGCAATCGTCTACAATAGGCAAGACAAAGAAACTCTATTTTTACTTATTCTTGAAAGGAGAAGGTTGGTAGTCTTCTGGCACACAAAAGAACGTAAAAATAAGAAAATGGCTTCCGCTATTGGCAAATTGTTTAGCAGTTATGGCTGTTAAGCAAGGCTTCGCTAGTTCGGTTGGTAGCCGTACCAGAAAGTGCCAATTTTATTATTTATTTTCATGTTAATTATTTCTATCCTATGCCATTCATTATACCCAAAGAAACGTTCGTTCGCAATAACAATTCTTACATTCCCTGATTAAATAACATCAAAAACGACTCTCTTATATATAAGGAAAAATAACAGAAAAAAATTTTGAATGACGCTTATTTTATCTTCTTAAAGAGAGGAATATTATGCAAAAAATCGATTTATTCTAAATTTTATAGAAAACAACCACGCTATTTGTTATGATTATATTATTAAACGAATTTAGTGAGGTATTTTATGGGGAAAGAAGTCAATAGTAATAAACAGGTTGCGTACCAGTATGCGACGGATATTTTTTTAGCGATGGATGTACTGAAAGATGCAAGTACAGTTCAAGAAGATCATCAAACAACCGTTGCTGGTAATACAAATGCAAAAGAAGCCATTCAGCTGGCAAAAAATGCGGCAACAGATATCGCCAATGCAGTAGGGCGAGCATCCAACAATTTAAAAAGCGTAGCGAATGAATTTGAAGCTGCGGACGCAACGATTCGGAAAATCATGCAGTCTTCAATGATTGCAGGTGCCGATAACAATCGCGGCTCAAAACCAACCTTACCATTTACTAATGGCCCTTTCGGAGGGAAGTAAATGACTGAAATAGAAGTAGAAGTGACTACTAGAAACGTGCGTCAATTAGAAGAAAGCCAACAAGAAAATGAAAATCAGCAACGCGGTATGGAACAAGCGATGGAATTATATCATGAGCATTTTCAACGTTCCAATACGATCTATAGTGAAATGAATGACACCTTTCACCGCAATGATTTCGCTCCGGTATTCCAACAAATGCAGGATGAAATTTACCATGAACGGCGCCAATTATTCGATCAGTTAGAAGAAGAGTTGGAAGAATTGAAGCGAGAAAACCGAGTGTTGGATGATCAGTTGTCAGAAGAACAATATAAACGACAACGGTTGTTAAACGAAGCGGACGAGGAGGAAACCAACAATGAGCAGTATTGATATGTACCTCTCGTCGGCGAATACCCAAGCAACAGGTGTTAGTGCATTAAGCAACAAGCATCATAATGGCTATAATCAGCTAGAAAAAAGTCTTCAACAATTCGCTGGAGATTCGGTCTTAAAAAGTGATTCCTACGATTCAGCGAAAGCTTTTTA
>NZ_JXLC01000047.1:0-4424 GCF_001886225.1 Enterococcus silesiacus
GATGTGACTCGCAGAGTTATGTCCTAGCCACATTTTTTCTGTTTTATAAATAACGAATGATTATCGATATGTATAGTCTATTGTTCGATAATTTCATTGACAGAATGATGATAAAAAGGTAATATGTTTGAGAATTGATAGGGAAAACGATGGATACTTGTCCTATTTTTTCGTGAAATAACAGATTTATTGGATTACTCGGAGAGGAGCAACAAGATGGGGAACTATTTAGTTTTACAAACTGATTTTGGGTTGGGTGATGGAGCAGTAAGCGCTATGTATGGTGTAGCACATATGGTAAGCAATGAGATCATCGTTGGAGATTTGACCCATGAGATTCCTCCCTATGATATTTGGGCAGCGTCTTATCGTTTGTATCAAACTGTAAAATATTGGCCAAAAGAAACAGTTTTTGTATCAGTTGTCGATCCAGGAGTAGGTAGTGCTAGACGAAGTATTGTCGCTAAGACAAGCTCAGGACACTATATTATAACGCCGGACAATGGTTCTTTGACGCATATTTTACATTATCAAGGAATCGAAGAAATCCGCTCGATCGATGAAGTGACCAGTCGCTTACCGCATTCAGAGGAAAGTCACACCTTTCATGGCAGAGATATCTATGCTTATAATGGTGCCCGTTTAGCTAGTAGCGAAATTTCTTTTGAAGAACTGGGTAGCATCGTCGCGATGGACTCTATTCAAACATTGCCTTTAATTGAAGCAAAGCAAGAGGGGCATATCTTAGAAGGAAGTATCGATGTTTTAGATATTCGTTTTGGTTCCTTGTGGACAAATATTCCGTTTGCCTTCATGAAAGAAGAAAAAATTGTTCCTAACGATCAATTACAGGTAACGATCTATCATCAAGGAAAAAAAGTGTACCAAAATATTATGAAATTTGCTAAATCATTTGCAGATGTCAATATTGGGGAACCTTTAGTTTATGTCAATTCATTAGTCAATATTGGGGTGGCTGTCAATCAAGATTCGTTTTCCAAATTGTATCATATTGGAACAGGAACAGATTGGACAATCCAGTTGAGAAAAGCACCGAAGATCATTTTTTAATAGGAGTGGAAAGAATGAAAAAAGATTTTTCAGTAAAAACAATCGTAGCAATCGGTATCGGTTCAGCAGTATTTGTTATTTTAGGGCGTTTTGTGGTTATTCCAACGGGATTTCCTAATACCAACTTAGAAACAGCATATCCATTTTTAGCATTGATTTCAGCTATTTTCGGACCAGTTGCCGGAGGTTTGATCGGCTTGATTGGTCATACGCTAAAAGATTTTACAACCTATGGCGGTGCGTGGTGGAGTTGGATTGTTTGTTCAGGAATAATCGGCGTAATTTATGGAATAGCAGGTAGAAAAATCGATCTTCAGCATGGCGAATTTAGTAAAAAAGACATTATTCATTTTAATATTTATCAAGTAGTCGGCAATGCTGTGGTTTGGGGCTTGATTGCGCCTACATTAGATGTATTGATCTATAGTGAACCTGCTAGTAAAGTCTACACGCAAGGCGTAATTGCTGTTGTTCTGAACATTATCGCTGTGGGAATCATTGGAACGCTCTTGATGGCGGCATATGCGGCAACGCGCACTAAAAAAGGCAGTTTAACAAAAGATTGATTATGTAGTAAAATGAGGGTATAAGAGAAGTCTCATAAAATAGAAAATTAAGAGCGAGAGAAAGAAAGAGACATAACTCGGTGAGTTATATCACTTTTCTTAGAGACTGGATAAAGAGGTGGAACAGAAGTAACGTCTTCTGTTTCAGCTGCCAGCCTTGTCTCGGCTTTTTTTTACATAGGGAAAAGGAGTGGCATCAATGAAAAAACCACTGATTACTTTTGACAATGTTACGTTTCAGTATCATAGTCAGGCTGAACCGACGCTACATAATATTGATTTAACGATTTATGAAGGAGAAAAGGTGTTAATTGTTGGGCCAAGTGGCAGTGGCAAATCAACCTTTGCTCAATGTATCAATGGTTTGATTCCTTATACTTATGAAGGAGAAATTACTGGGCACGTAAAAATTGGTGATAAAGACTTAATCAATACAAGTTTGTTTGAGTTATCTTTTGATGTCGGCACTGTTTTGCAGGATACAGATGGTCAGTTTATTGGATTGACAGTTGGAGAAGATGTTGCATTTGCTTTAGAAAATGATGAAGTAGCCCAAAGCAAAATGAAGGAAGAAGTGAATCATTGGACGAAAGTTGTTGGTTTGAATGATTTTTTACACCATCGTCCGCAGGATTTATCCGGTGGTCAAAAGCAACGGGTATCTATGGCAGGTGTTTTGATCGATGAGGCGCCTATTCTAGTCTTTGATGAACCATTGGCTAATCTTGATCCTAAAGCGGGAAAAGAAACAATTGCACTGATTGATGAGATCCATCAAAAAACGAAAACCACTATTTTGATTATTGAGCATCGCCTAGAAGATGTGTTGTATCGGTCGGTTGATCGTGTGATTGTTTTTAATGATGGTCGAATCGTTTCTGATCTACCTGCAGATGAATTATTAAAAACAAATCTATTAACAGAGCAAGGGATTCGTGAGCCATTGTATATCACCGCAATGAAATATGCCGGCGTGGATTTAGGAACGGCTACACATTTATCGAATATTGAACAAGTTCAAGCGCCTAATCTGAAAGAACAAATGGAAAGCTGGATGAAAAAGCGAACTCAAGTGACAGAGCCAACGTCATTTCCTCCATTACTGGAGTTAAACGAGATTACGTATCAGTATAGACGAAATGATCGCTATGTTTTAAAGGATGTCTCTGTTCTATTCAAACGTGGAGAGATGCTTAGTATTGTAGGAGAAAATGGGGCCGGGAAATCGACATTAAGTAAAGCTATATGTGGATTTATTACGCCTCAGTCAGGTAAAATGTTATGGTCAGGAGAAGATTTTAGTCAGTTTTCTATCAAAGAACGTGCTGATAAAATTGGTTTTGTCATGCAAAATCCAAATCAAATGATTTCTAAGAAAATGATTTTTGAAGAAGTTGCGTTAGGTTTGACATTGAAGGGGTTTCCTGAAGAAAAAATCAAAGAACGAGTGGAGAAGGTCTTGAAAATCTGTGGACTGTATTCATTCCGCCATTGGCCGATTTCAGCACTTAGCTATGGTCAAAAAAAGCGAGTTACGGTTGCAGCTATTTTGGTTTTGGAACCCGAAATGATCATATTAGATGAGCCGACTGCTGGACAAGATTTCAAGCATTACACTGAAATGATGACATTCTTAGAGGAGCTAAACAAGATGGGAATGACGATTGTAATGATCACTCACGATATGCACCTCATGTTGGAATATACAGACCGTGCATTAGTCTTATTTGATGGCGAAATCATTGCAGACACGACACCTGTCAATGTCTTGACTGACTCTGAATTAGTAAAAAAGGCCTCGCTAAAAGAAACTAGCTTATTCACTTTTGCGCAACATTTGGGAATGACTGATCCCTTTTTATTTACAGAAAATTTTATGGCCTATGATCAGGAGGTACGTTTAAAATGAATGAACATCAAATGCTAGGTTACATCCCTGATGATACAGCTATTCATAGATTGAACGGGACGGCTAAATTAATTTTTTTGATTCTCCTATCTGTCGCTTGTATGACGACTTATGATACCCGTTTTTTACTTGGTATGACGATTTTTTCGTTGATTTTATTTAAGTTGTCCCACATTAAGTGGCATCAGATTTCATTTGTCGTAAAATTTATTTTTGTATTTTCGTTGTTGAATATTCTTGCGGTCTATCTATTTTCTCCAGAATATGGCGTTGAATTATATCAGTCTAGAACGGTGATTTGGGCGGGGATCGGTCGATTTACGCTTACGCAAGAGCAATTATTTTACGAGTTAAATTTAGTTTTAAAATATTTTTGTACAATCCCGCTAGTCTTGATTTTTCTTTTAACTACAAATCCAAGTGAATTTTCATCTAGCTTAAACCGAATCGGTGTCAGTTATAAAATCAGTTATGCTGTGGCATTGGCAATTCGTTATATTCCAGATATTCAAGAGGATTTTGTGAATATTTCCCTTGCGCAACAGGCGCGCGGCTTTGAGATGTCTAAAAAAGGCAAATTGACACAACGGTTGAAAGGGACTGCTCAGATTGTTTTTCCTTTGATCCTGTCTAGTTTGGATCGCATTGAAACAATCAGTACCGCAATGGAGCTGCGACGTTTTGGCGAAAAGAAGAACAGAACCTGGTATGCACAACAGCCGTTTCGTCGTTCTGATTTTCTGGTTATGGGCTTAGCGATTTTGCTAACAGCTATTAGTTTTGCATTATTTAAAGTCAATGGGGGAAGATTTTATAATCCGTTTAATTAATACTATTTAAGGGACTGAGGTTGGGACAAACACCCATGAGGGCTATCG
>NZ_JXLC01000048.1:0-3812 GCF_001886225.1 Enterococcus silesiacus
TATAACGGTGGTACATGTCGATCGCATTTTGCGCTGGGTAAAAATATTCATCATCAAACGCAAACATTTTTTTCTCGCCTGTGATCACTGGGAAACGATCTGGTCCAACGGGTGCTAGATCCACATTCGCTAAACCACGACCGCCTTCGTTATAGCCGCCTTCACATTGATTGGCTGCAGTTGCGCCGCCCCATAAAAAGTCTTTTCTAAATGCCATGTCAAAATCCCTTTCTTTTACAAGCTTACAGCAAAACTTAGCAAGCTTTACTGTAAGCTAATTCTTATCTATAATTTTTTAAGTTAATCCTGTAATTAATGTATCATTTGAAGTTACTTCGCGTTCTTGCGTTTCTACAATATCTAGATAGTCACCAGTATTTGTAACAATGACTGGCGTTTCTACACTATATCCAGCGGCTTTAATAGCATCAATGTCAAAAGTTACTAGAACTTGTCCTTTTTTCACTTTATCTCCTTGTGCTACTTTTGCTTCAAAACCGTTTCCTTCTAATTGAACAGTGTCCATACCGATATGGATCAACAATTCCATCCCTTGATCTGATATCAAACCAATGGCATGTAACGTTGGAAACAGAGTCATCACTGTGCCATCAAATGGTGCTCTAACAACGCCTTCTGTTGGTTCGATCAAAGCCCCTTTTCCTAAAGCGCCTTGTGCAAATGCTTGATCACTTGCTTTACTTAAAGGTAAAACGCGTCCTTTAACTGGACTTAAAACTGCTTCTTTGATTGCTTTTTGAGCTTTTTTATTTTCAGTTATTTCTTCTAATACTGTATCATCTTTCCAGAAGAAGAACGTCAATGCAAAACCGATCACTACTGCGATTAAAATTGATATAAATGAATGAACTACACCACTTGCATCATCACCATTGATAAAGTTTAAAACACCGAAGATCCCTAAACCACCCATTGTGTATGACGTTACACCATTAATCATCAAATACAAACCACCAGCTGCGGCCCCGATCATTGAAAAAATGAACGGCGTTTTTTTAGGTAATGTAATCCCATAAATTGCTGGCTCAGTTACACCAAAGATTCCTGAGATGATTGCTGGTGGACATAAAGCTTTCATTTTTGTATCTTTCAATTTAAAGAACATTGCCATAACAACTGCTGTTTGAGCAAAACTTGCAGCAAAAGAACCTACTAATACTTGGCTTGCGCCTTCTTGGGTAATTTGCATGATTGCAAGTGGCACAACACTCCAGTGTAAACCAAAAATAACCAATACTTGCCAGAAGAAGCCAAGAATAACGCCATATAATGCTGGTGAAAAGCCCATTAAAGCTTGGAAACCTGCACTTAGTAAATCTGTTAACATACTGATGATTGGACCAATCACTAAGAAACCAATTGGTAATGCAATCAATAGTACAAAAAATGGCACCAAGAAAGTTTGAACAACTTCAGGAATTAGTTTCTTGAAGAGTTTTTGAATTTGCGCGGCAAAAGCGACAATGAATATGATCGGTACAACACTACTTGTATAACCTGCACCAACCCACGGAATACCTAAAAACGTATCATAAGCAGGTAATCCTAATAAACTGTAAGGAGCCGCCGCTCCAGCACCTGCGTTCGCTTCAAAAGCTGCTTGTAACGCGCTACCTTGCACTGTAGGGTAACAAAGAGCTGCCCCTATAACAATACCTACCATTGGGTTTAAATTGAATTTTCGTGCGGCTGTATAGCCTAAAATCACTGGCATGAAATAAAATATCGCATCACCAATACCATTTAACATTGTATAAGTTCCAGAAGTAGCTGAATATAATTTCAAGAAAACAAGTAAAGCGTTTAAACCTTTTACCATACCGGCTGCGGCTAGTGCTCCCAAGAATGGTTGGAAACATCCACTTAAAATATCGATCAACCGATTGAATAGATTGCCTCCTGACGATTCTTGTTCTGCATCTGCTGAAATTCCTGCGATACTTACAACATCATCGTAAACTGCTGGTACATGATTTCCGATTACAACTTGATATTGTCCACCGCTTTTCATTACAGTCACAACACCGTCCATATTTTTCAGTACATCATCATTTGCTTTTGATTCATCTTTCAACTTAAAACGTAAACGCGTAATACAATGTGTTAAACTATTAATATTCTCTTTTCCGCCTACGTTATCAACAATTTTTTGTGCTAAATCATGATATTTTCCCATTTTTTGTTCCTCCAAAGTTTCGTTTTTTTAATACATTACATTTGAAGGTTTAGCCAACTTAATGTCACTATCCAAGGGTTCTTGCTGTAATTATTGTTCTTCTACCCACCTTTCATTCCTTTACTAATCTATAGTAAGATTCAATAATCTTATTAACTATTTGTCTGTACCACTCTTGCAATATGAATGATCAAATACATTTTCTCTTCTTCAGAGATAGTATAGTCATAACTTTCTGTTAAAAATTCAGAAATTTTATTCACACAATTGTAGGCATTATGATACTTTTTCTTAATTGCTTCGTATAATTCTCCATCTTCTTCATCATGAAGTTCTTTATGATTTAATAAGCGATAAGCAAAAAATTTTAAATGAGTACTAAAACGATAAAAATAGACCGAGTCTTCATTAAAAGTAATTTTAAAATGATATTTAACGATATTCGTTATTTCCTGCATAATTTTGGTTAGTTCATAAACATTGCCAACCTCTTCATCCATTTCGGCATTGACTAGGTGTAGCGCAATAAATCCAGCTTCATCTTCTGGTAATTGCACATCAAACTGCTCTTTGACCATCTCGACAGCTTTATTTCCAATAAAATACTCATCTGAGAAAAAACGTTTAATATCCCATAACAGAAAATTTTTGACTTCAATTCCTTGTCTTATCCGCTCTAACGCAGTATGAAGATGATCAGTTAAGGAAATAAAGATAGTATCATTTAATTTTTTACCGAGTTTCGTCTTAGCATATGTGATAATCTCATCAGATAACTGCATGACTTCTAAAGGTAGTTCACCTAATAACTCTTGGAATTTCAAAGACGTATCCTGGTTCGCTAAACGAAACACTTGGTCAACTTGTTCTTCTGAAATAAAATCGCCTATCTTTTTTTTGAATGCAATACCACGTCCCATTATTATTTGTTCCTGCTCATTTACATCCAACGTAATCACAACATTATTATTCAAAATTTTTTGAATAACCATTTTTTCGCTCCCTTCCTCACACTTAATTCCTTTAATTGTAAAAAAAGAAAAACCCAACCTTTCCAAAAAAGAAGAAGGTCTCCTTCATTGGAAAAATTAGGTTTAGCTTGTATTTAAACAATCACTATCCATTTATTTACTTGTTGTGTACATGCATAGAATACCTTATTACACTAGAGATGTCAACGTTTTCATAAAAATGTTTATAAAAAAACATTCAGCGCAAAAGCTAAATGCTTGTAAACATGACCCGTACGGGAATCGAACCCGTGATACCGCCGTGAAAGGGCGGTGTCTTAACCGCTTGACCAACGGGCCTTTTAAAATTATGGGCCTAAATGGACTCGAACCATCGACCTCACGCTTATCAGGCGTGCGCTCTAACCAGCTGAGCTATAGGCCCTTAAAGAAAAAAAGCGGGTGACGAGAATCGAACTCGCGACGGCAGCTTGGAAGGCTGTGGTTTTACCACTAAACTACACCCGCATGCTTCTTCTTTGAAATGGCGCAAGACAGAATCGAACTGCCGACACACGGAGCTTCAATCCGTTGCTCTACCAACTGAGCTACTGCGCCAAGAAACTATAATGATAACGGTCTGGACGGGACTCGAACCCGCGACC
>NZ_JXLC01000049.1:0-3169 GCF_001886225.1 Enterococcus silesiacus
AAAGTGCTTTAATTTCAGACATTTCCTCCCAGAAGGATACATCTTGGATCAAGGACGTCAATCAAAGATGGACAGAGAGAGAATTCAAGAACACAAAATAGGATTTCCAAATTCGTCCATTCGAATTTGGAAATCCTATTTACGAAGTATATAAAAATGGTACACTTGATTCAGAGGTAACGTTAGAGTATATTGCATTAATGGCGGAACTTCGTTTAAGAGAGTTAGATAATTTCTTGAACAGTCCTATTGGAAAAGTTTACACAACGGTTTTAGGGATGTCATTTCTCTATGGTGGAACCAAAATTATTGTTAAAGGGATTGTAGAGTTAGGGAATGGTCTAGCCATGGCATATGGAATGGATGCGGCAACTGGGCAAATGATTCCTGTTCTTGTCAGAAGTGATGGATTGGTTATTTCTGAAGTGATTCAATCTGTATCGGCGGGTGTTGCACAGGCGATTACAGGGATAGGAATTAGCGCTATTGGCGGTGGTGACTCACTACTTGGTGCCAATGGGACTCAAGTAACTAGTAAAACGATGTGGCAAAATGGGGGGACGGAGCGATTGGATGTAGAAAATCCAGCACCAGGAGAAAGAGCTGGCCAAATTCATTACCATGAACCTAACAATACTAAATGGTTGTATGATCCTAAAAGTAAGAAATTTATTCATCCGAAATCTGGGGAATTAGCACCGCCGAAAATTCAGAAAAAACTGAATGATAAGAGTATACAAAAAGCAATTGAAAAAGGACTAAATATTTTAGGAGAATGATATGCAAAATAGTAAATTAAAAAAAATTCAACAGGAATCAGAAAAAATAGAAAAGTTACCAATTCATACAGATTATATTAGTATTCAGAATTTTTTCAATATTAGAATTCAGAATATATATGACTGTCTTATTCTCGAAGAAGAAGATTTAAATGTGACTGAGAAAAATTTTGCTAATTTATTAACTATTTATGGAGATAAAACTGGATATGAAGCTTCAAATACTGAAATTCGTATCATTGATTTTTTTCCTGACCAACACTTAACTGCTGCGGAGCAGTTTTATATCGCCAAATCATGGATGCAGAACGTATTAGAAAGGATTAAAAACCTATCTGATAAAAGTATCGTATTCATTTTTAGCTATGATAATCAAACTTTAACAGTACGTTTTCATCAAAAAAGGGACGGTGAATTCTGGCTAGCTGATCCCAATTCATATGAAGAACCAGTGGGGTACTTTATTAGTAATGAAACTTAGTTCGGTTGAGAGACTATTCTTTAAATTGAGTACAAAAAACAATTTTATAGTTATCGTATTTTTTTAGCTGTTTTTTTAATTCTATTTCGATGAGTTATTTAAAGGAACACTATCCAGCATCATATAACTTCATTAGGAGTCTTGAAGAAAGCCAAAATAATTATCAAAATTATGTAAAGTAAAGGAAATTGATGGGTGAAACAAAGAAGAATCAGGTTAGTGTTTACTGTAATTTTATGTATTCTTATAATTGTCCCTATGTATTTTAGAATCAGTCAATATTTAACAATCAAAAATGTTTATGATGAAATTTATTATGATGAACGTAGAGCAATTAATACGTCTTTTTTTGGTAGAGGAAATGTTTCGTTAGGTAAAGTTGATGGTATAGCGAGTTGGAATAGAGCAGACGCTTTTGACGAGAAATTTCCTGTTAGCGAAAAATATGATGAAAAGTCATTGCCAACTAACATGACAAATATGTCTCTTAGTTTTTTCTTTTCTGAAAAAAGACTGAATATTAGTTTTGGTTATGTCTTATCCGAGTCTGTTTCTGTTAGATTCTACAATCAATATTATGTGGGGAAAAGTGAATTAGTTAGAAGTATATATTTTGTAGACGGACAAAATAAGATTAGTGAAAAAAATAAGGTAAAAGAATACTTAGACAAATATAATATCGATAAAGATATACTTGAACAATTTTATAAGAAAGGTATGGATGATATTCTTCTTAAAGATTGGTTTTCAGTTCATAAAAGTCGTTTTTTTTTAAAAAATTTAGAAGAATTAATTATTAAGGATGAACTTTTTTCAGATTTATAATGATGGTTAGGATAGCTATATCTTCAATTTTAATGAATCTGTGGCTTCTTATGAATGTAAAAAAAGATAGCGATGGAGATATCGGTTATGTAATGAGAAGAAAATTATCTTATGATCAGGCGCGTAATAAATAGTAATCAGAAGTAAGAAAAAAGAGTTCTCAATCAGAATTCTTCTCGAAATACGAAAATTTAGCTGATGTAAAACAACAAATACTAGCTGATTTAAATATAAACACAATGGAAGAATTAAAGCAAAAGCAACCAGATGCATATCAATTTATTAAAAATCTTGAAAATAAGATCAATGAATTAGGGGCATTTTAATGAAAAAGAAAACGATAGCAACAATTGTTATAAGTTCTGTAATTATTATGGTTTGTATTTTAGGAGGAATAAAATTGAAAGAATCAATGCAAGTTAAAAATGTTTTTGATGAGATGTATTATTCAGAATGGAAAGAATTAAATTTTTCAGAGAGCAAGGGATTACCCAATATGAAGCAAATCGAACATTGGGATAGAAAAAATGCTGATTTAAAAAATAGTGTAGGACCTGTTATTGAAAGGTATAAAAGTAATTTTTTAGGAAAAAATGAGTCGCTTACATTTGGGTTTGATTTATCTGAAAAGAGATTATTAATTAGTTTTGCGAAGACCATAACATCGGAGCTTTTATACAGAATTGATTTCTCTTACTCTATTTCAGAGAAACTATTAAAACAAAATGTTGTTATATTTGATGAGACAAAAGATACATACACAATAACTAATCCTCGGGAAATAGAAAAATACCTTGATAAATACCAGATATCAAAAGATTTTTTAAAGGATAAATCTAATGAAATTTTATATAACACTGTGATAAAAAATTGGGTGGAAAGCTATGATAGCTCATATAAAGTAACGGATATAGGTGAAGTTACTATTGAAAAAGATCAGTTATTAAAATAGACGAAGAAAAAATTGATCGTTGTTTTATACTCTTGATAACCATTTGGACCGGTTACAAGGGTTTGGAGTATCTGCAAGTCAAAAATTTATTTGATGAGATCTATTACACCAAAATTAAAAATATTCAAAAAC
>NZ_JXLC01000005.1:0-199389 GCF_001886225.1 Enterococcus silesiacus
CAAGGTCTTATTTTTTCACAACAATAAAAAAGCCTGATAAGAACGTTCTATCCTTATCAGACCTAGATTTCTATTCGGTTATTTGGCTTACCAACACAATTTGACGTAGAACCAAAAAATCCCGATACACCAACATCTAAAAACGTTGATATATCGGGATTTAACACTATGCCAGCTGTAGGAATCGAACCTACGACCTACGCGTTACGAGTGCGTTGCTCTACCGACTGAGCTAAGCTGGCAATACAATGCAAATTATAGAACTAAACCTTCTATTTGTAAAGTCAGGAACACTTCTTTTTTAAGATAAAATTAGTTTTCTGAAATTTTTCTTAATTTGTGGTATAATAGTGGTAGTTAAGAAAGGAAGTTTTTTTGAATGTCTAATTTCGGTAACTTTAATCGTCCTGTTGAGCCTTCTGCAGAAGGGGATTTATTCACTGTTGATACTCAGGTCACTTTCTTGATGCATGGTCAACCGCAAACAGGGATTATCACGAAACAATTAAATAATTCTGCTGTTGTGGAAATTGATGAGAACTCTGATAACACTGATTTGATGGTCAAAAGTAATGGTGTCATCGTCATCAATTACAAAAAATTAAAAAAAGTATAAATCCTTCCATCCATTATTATCGGATGGATTTTTTATTTTAAAAATAACAGACACGCAACCTACTTAGATTGCGTATCTGTTATTTACTTTTTTACTTAGTTCCGAATAAACGGTCACCAGCATCGCCAAGACCTGGAACGATGTAACCATCTTTATCTAAATATTCATCTAATGCTGCAGTATAAATATCGATATCTGGATGTGCTTCTTGTAAAGCTTTCACACCTTCTGGCGCTGCAACTAAACAAACAAATTTAATATTGCTGCCGCCGCGTGCTTTTAACGCATCGATTGCCATAATTGCTGATCCACCTGTAGCAAGCATTGGATCAACGACGAATAATTGACGTGCGTCAATATCTTCTGGCATCTTCACAAAATATTCAACTGGCTCTAATGTATCATGATCACGGTATAAACCGATATGTCCAACTTTTGCCGCTGGAATCAATTCCAAAATACCATCTACCATTCCAATACCTGCGCGTAAAATTGGTACGATTGCGACCTTTTTACCAGATAATGTTTTTTGAGTTGTTTCACAGATCGGTGTTTCGATCACAACGTCTTCTAAAGGCATATCTCTTGAAACTTCATATGCCATCAGCATTGCAATTTCATTCACGACTTCACGAAAAACCTTTGTTCCACAATCCTTATCTCTAATGATTGTTAATTTGTGTTGGATCAGTGGATGATCAATAACTTGGAATTTTCCCATGCTCATTCTCCTTCAATAATTTATTCCTTCCTATTGTAAAACAAAATCGAGCGATTGACTAGTCAATCACTCGATTCTTTTACTTATAAAGTGGATATTTTTTTGTAAGCGCACTAACGGATGCTCGAACTTCGGAAAGAGTCACTTCATTTTCGTGATCATTTAACACTTTAACAATTAATTTTGCGACTTCCACACAATCATCTTCTAAAAATCCTCGTGTTGTGATTGCAGGAGTTCCAATGCGAATACCACTTGTTTTAAATGGACTAAGTTGTTCAAACGGAATTGAATTTTTATTTGCCGTGATATTTACACTGTCCAAAATTGCTTCTGCTTCTTTTCCATTCAAGCCAAATCCACTCACATCGATCAATAATAAATGATTATCAGTCGATCCACTCACTAGACGAGCTTCTGGGGTTTGATTGAACACTTTTGTCATCGCTTTGGCATTTTCAATAACTTGTTCGCTGTATTCTTTAAAACTAATATCCAATGCTTCTTTAAAGGCAACTGCTTTACCAGCAATCACGTGTTCTAAGGGTCCACCCTGAATACCAGGGAAAATATTGCTATTGATTTTTTTCGCTAATTCTTCATTATTTGTTAAAATAAGTCCGCCACGCGGGCCGCGTAAGGTTTTATGTGTTGTTGAGGTTGTAATATCCGCATATGGTACTGGATTTGGATGTAAACCAGCAGCTACAAGCCCTGCGATGTGCGCCATATCTACCATTAATTTAGCGCCAACTTCATCCGCGATTTCACGGAATTTTTCAAAGTCGATCGTACGAGAATACGCACTAGCACCTGCTACGATCAATTTTGGTTGATGTTCACGTGCTAAAATACGCACGACATTATAATCGATTACTTCAGTTGTTGGATCCACGCCGTAGCTGACAAAGTTATAGGTTTTTCCACTAAAATTGACTGGTGACCCGTGAGTTAAATGTCCTCCCGCAGACAAATCCATCCCTAAAACGGTATCTCCTGGTTCAATTAACGAAAGATAGGCAGCTGTATTTGCTTGTGAACCTGAGTGTGGCTGAACATTAGCAAATTTGGCTCCAAATAATTCTTTTGCACGGTCGATCGCCAAATCTTCAACGATATCGATAAACTCACAACCACCATAGTAGCGTTTACCTGGATATCCTTCCGCATATTTATTTGTCAAAATACTACCTTGAGCCGCCATTACCCCTTTTGAAACAACGTTCTCTGATGCAATCAGCTCCAAGTTGTTTTCTTGACGTTCATTCTCTTTGGCAATTGCATCCCATAAATCTGGATCAAATGTTTTATAATCCATTAAACAAGCCTCCATTTCATTTGTTTGTACCGATTGTATCATACTTAAATGCTCTCTACTCAAAAATCGAATCAATTTTTAGAATTTTTTGATTTGCGGCTTTTTTTAGCCGATTCATATATGCTATCCCTAACCCAGATTCGGGAAAAGCTTGGGCAAAAATAACATCTATATCTTGTTCATCAAGGCTTCTAAGTCCAGCAAATAATAATTTAGTCCCTTGTTCTACTGACTCTTCACCAAAAGAAAAAACAGCTGCTACATCAGCTGAAAAAGTCGATGTGATTTGATCATCCGCAAACAAACCGATTCGTTGCTGTTTACTTTTAGCCCATTCGATGGCTTGTTTAAACACTTCCTGGTCACCGTCTATGATCCAAACAGGAACATCGGGAGCATAATGCTTATACTTCATCCCTGGCGCCTTAGGGGCTTCATTTTCGCTAATTAAGTGTTGATCAATCATTACTTTGCCGACAACGTGTTCTAATTGCTCTTTAGTAACAGCTCCTGGTCTTAAGATTACTGGAATACCATCTTTTGCGGTTAAATCTAAAACTGTTGATTCCACGCCGATTTGTGTTGGCCCATCATCTAAAATACCAGCGATTTCCCCTTGAAGATCATGATAGACATGTTGTGCTGTCGTAGGACTAGGTTTGCCAGAAGTATTGGCGCTTGGACCAACCAAAGGAACACCAGCTTTTTTAATCAACTCCAACGTTTTCTGATTATTAGGCATCCGAAAAGCAACCGTATTTAAGCCGCCTGTCACGCTAGTCGAAAAAGTAGTTGGCAATACATTAAAAATCAAGGTCAATGGTCCGGGCCAAAAAGCCTCCACTAAGGATTTTGTATGTTCTGGAAAATCGTTGACATATTGTTTGACCATTTCAAAATCACTGACATGTACAATCAGTGGGTTATCACTAGGACGGCCTTTAACCGCATAAACTTGTTTCACCGCGGTTTCATCTAATGCGTTTGCACCAAGTCCGTAAACTGTTTCAGTTGGAAAAGCGATTAATTCACCCTGTTGGATCAAATCTGCGGCTTGATCGATTTGATCTGCTGTAAATTTTTTTGTTTCCATTTGCTTATCCCTCCTCTTTTTTAGATGAAACGATCACCATGCGATCATTTCCCGATAAGTCTTGGGCAACTTCTACTTGTTTTTGTGGAAAAGTTTGCTGGAAAAGTTGTTTAACAGCTTGACCTTGCTGAAATCCAATTTCTAAGTAAATTTTACCGTTTGGCTTCAGGATCTTTTTGGCTTCTTTAGCTAATTGCTGATAAATTGCTAAGCCATCATTTTCAGCAAATAAAGCTGTCTTGGGTTCAAATATCCGCACACTTTCATCCATTAAATGCCATTCATCGTTACTGATATAAGGTGGATTTGAAATCAAGATGTCGATTTTTGTATCATTCATCGGTTGTAAGCCATTGCCATTTTTAAAGTGCATATCGACTGCTAAGCGTTTGGCATTTTTCTGGGCAATCTTTAATGCTTCTTTTGAAATATCGACAGCGGTTACCTGCCAATTGGGTCGAGCTAATTTTAGACTGATGCCGATTACACCCGTTCCAGTTCCTACATCTACAACAGTTAGGTGTTCATTTAAATTTTCTTTTAAACAACGTTCAACCAACTCTTCTGTTTCTGGTCGAGGAATCAAGGTATGCTCATTGACTAAAAATCGCTGGCCATAAAAGCCGCTATAGCCTAATAAATATTGGGGTGGGTAATTTGCTACAAGTTTTTTTAAGTCTTCTGCGATTTGCTGCTCGTCTTCTGGCAATACTTCTTCTTTCATATGAAGTAGCCAATGCGTTTTTGTCCAGCCTTTTCTTTCTAGAAAAACAAACAAAATGCTATAGCCTTCTTTGCCTTGTTTTTCTAAAAAAGAAGAAGCCCGTTCAAGGACTTCAAAATAACGGTTACCCATTTTGCATCTCTTCTAATTTTGATGTTTGATCGTATAAGACTAATGCATCGACGATTTCATCTAATTTCCCAGCTAGAATTTGATCTAATTTTTGAATAGTTAAACCGATACGATGATCGGTTACACGATTTTGCGGAAAGTTATAGGTACGGATTCGTTCAGAACGATCTCCTGTCCCCACAGCGGATTTACGATTTGCATCATATTCGCTTTGCGCTTCTTGTTGCATTTGGTCATAGACTCTAGCACGTAAAATTTTCATTGCTTTTTCACGGTTTTTGATTTGAGAACGTTCATCTTGCATGGCTACTGCAATCCCAGTTGGAATATGAGTCAAACGAACAGCAGAAGCCGTTTTATTGACGTGCTGACCGCCGGCGCCACTGGCATGGTAAATATCAGTACGGATGTCTTTGTCCGCAAGATCTAATTCGACTTCTTCTGCTTCTGGTAACACGACAACCGTTGCAGTTGACGTATGGATCCGACCTTGTGATTCTGTTGAAGGAACTCGCTGCACACGATGCGCTCCACTTTCATATTTTAGTTTAGAAAAGACATTGTCTCCAGAAATCATCATGATAACTTCTTTATATCCACCAATTCCAGTGATGTTGGCTTCCATGACGTCTGTCTTCCAGCCTTGAGATTCCGCATATTTTTGGTACATCCCGAACAAGTCACCAGCAAATAACGCTGCTTCATCGCCTCCGGCAGCACCACGGATCTCCATAATAATATTCTTGTCATCATTGGGATCTGTTGGTAATAGTAAAATTTTGATTCGTTCTTCAAGAACGTCTTTTTCTTTTTTCAATTCTGATAGTTCTTCTTTAGCCATTTCAGCCATTTCAGCATCTAGTTTTTCACCTAATAATTCTTCGGTATCACTGATCCCTTCGACTACTTGTTTATAGCGGCGGTACACGTCGACTGTTTCACGCGTGTTCGCCTCTTCTTTAGATAATTGCATAAAGCGTTTTGTATCACTGATGACTTCTGGATCGCTTAATAATTCGCCCAGCTCTTCATAGCGATCTTCGATTGATTGTAACTGATCGTACATAGTTAGTTGCTCCTTTTTCGTTAAGTAAGTGTCTTTTATTTTTCATTTTCTTATTAAATTAATCGTTCTCTACTTGTTCACCGTCGATTGGCGGATGAAAATAATGGTTACGGCAGACAGGGTAATAAGCTTCATTACCACCGATTTGGACTTGTGTTCCTTCATAAACGGGCTGACCGTCGATATAATGTAGATTCATCGTGGCTTTCTTGTGACAGAACCAGCAGATCGTTTTTAGTTCTTCTAGTTTGTCAGCATATAACATCAAGTATTTTGATCCTTCAAATAGTTCATTCCGAAAGTCATTCTTCAAACCAAAGGCCATGACAGGAATATTCAAGTCATCTACGACCCGGGCAAATTCGATCACATGTTGTTTCCCTAAAAATTGTGATTCATCCACTAGGATACAATATGGTTTATAGTCTAGTTTTTGGATCAATTCATAGACATTGGTTTCTTTGAAAATGGGGATAGCTTCTCGTCTAAGGCCGATACGGCTTGAAACGACACCCACGCCATCTCTAGTATCAAGTCCGCTTGTCATAATCACAACTGGTTTATCTTGTTCTTCATAATTGTGAGCTACTTTTAAGATCTCAATGGTTTTGCCACTGTTCATTGCGCCATATTTAAAAAATAATTGTGCCATTACTTCGTCGTCACCTCTCGTTTAGTTCCTCTCGTATTTTACTATAAAACCGAAGTTTTTTACAGTGGTAAATTTAATACTTATGTATTCAGTATTCTTTATTCTATAAAAATGTCCATAACTATAGTCACACTTACTTTTTACAGAACAATAATAGACATTTCGTAATAACCAATTCAACCTTTTTATATCCTCAATTTAGAAGTTACAAAAAAATGATGAACCTATATAAGTTCATCATTTTCCATCTTCTGTAATAGTTGTTAGTTTTTTAGAAGTATTTTCAAACGTTGTTTTTGCTTTTGTTACCCATGCACCTTTTGCAGAGGATTGAAAGTTTGAAATATAGTTTGCACTACTACTTTTTAATCGCTCCACTCGAGCTTGTCCCATGCTTTTAACTAGTTGCTTTTTCGTTTCTGCCGTTTGAACACATGGCGGAGCAACCATTCCACGTATCAGAGCTTTTTCTAACTCTTTTCTTAATCTCTTTAGCTCCAGTTTCATTTTTTCACTACTCATTTTCTTTTTTCCTCTCCTTCTCTTTTAAAAGAGTAAGTTCATCTTCTATTAATCGGGTTTGTTTCTTATAATGAATCGTATTTTCTTCTTGTTTATTTTCTAATTCTTTCATCGTTTGATTAACAACCCTATCCCCATCATCTTTACATTGTTCTAATAAATGATAGACTCTGCTCATATTTATTGGTTCACTGTATTCAGCTTGCTGATAATGATAGCGATAATTTTCTGAAAGATTTTCTAACTCACGACCAAATTTTTGCTTTTCATAAAAGGCTTCTTCTAACTCTTCTTCAATCTTTCTTTGGTTCTTTTCATACTCTGATTCTAACTCTGATAATTGATTTATATATGTTCTCTCCATGAGAGTTTATCCCCCTATTTGTCTCGCTAACTCTTGGTCTGTTTCTACTTGTTTATTTATGGATGTTTGTATTTGACCAATTAATTCATAGTATTCTTGTTGTATTGAAGATAATTCTGATATTTTTTGTTCATATTCTTCTTTTGGTTCTATTCGAACAATTGGCTCTGTTGCACCACCACCATTTAAAGAATCTAATACTTCTCCTTGATGTAATGTAGAGCCTATGGAGTCGGCTGTTTTCAACGTATCAGTCCATAATTTATCTGAATCTTTCTTTGCTTCCCGATACATTTTTTTAATATCATCTATTTCTATTTGAAGGGTTTTACTCATTCCTTGTGTTAAAATCAATGCTTCGGACGCATCCAAATAAATTTCTTCTGAAGCAGAAAGTCCTCCACCACTTTTTAGAAATTTTGCTCGGAGTAATTCCAGTCCAATTAGTTTTTTTGTTGTATCAGTTTGAACCTTTTTTTGAGCAACATAAATTTTATTTAAATCAGGGGTATGTTGACGAATAAAATCCTGTTCTTCCTTTGTTAAAAAACCAGTAATATCATGCTCTTTTCCGTTTTTTATGATGATAATTTTTCCTGGATAGATACTTCCAGGAACTCCACCCGCAGCTTTATTTAATGGGTCATTTTCAGATACAAAATAAATGATATTTCCGCTATATCGTCCAAATAAATCAGATAATTCTTGTTGATTCGACTTCTTTAAATTTCCTAATAAATTCATCAGTGGAGCTGAATTATAAAGTATAATATTGGGTATATTGTGTTCCATACCCATAATAGTCCCATTTCTTCCACCTAAAGAGTGCCCTGTGACTGTATCAATATCATAACCATTTGCTTTTAAATCGTTCATAAACTTGTTACTAGCATCAAAATATGCCGAGGAAGGGCCATCTCCTTTAAATGCTATATTCAGCCATTGGCCTATGTCTTTTGCGCTTTCTAATATACCATTGTCAAGGTTAGTACCAGTAAAGCCGACTACAACTTTTCCTGTGCTGTTATCCAGAAATGCTACGCCACTTGAGCTTGTTTTAGGGTCGTAGAATGCATCTACTAGTTGGAGATTAGAAGGGAATTTTCCATTGTCCTTTAAATCATTTATTTGAATATTTATATCTGAATTTGTTACCCCATTAACTTTTGCATTTTCAACTTCATAAGAAATAGTGGCTACTGCACTTGTTACTTCTGTCTCTTTTTTTAATCCTTTATCTTTAATATCATAATTACTCATTGATAATATCCTCCTCCGATAGAGGTTGGAAATTTACATAGTCTCTAAAAACAACATTTGGATTTTTAGAATAACGAAATTCTATATTTTTATTTCCTACTGAACTACCATTTAAATCACCAGTTCCTTTCAACAATAAGGTAGGTACTGAATCCGTTGGTATGTCATATCTTTTCTTCAGCGCAATAACGTTTGGATTATCAGTAGTTAGCTTATACTCTAGTTCATACATCGGAACTTCTGGATTATACATTTCTTTAATATTTTTATAAGTATCTATTTGTTTAAAGTTACCGTATTGAACGAAAAATTGAAACTTTTTTATTTTGTTAGAGAGTTCCTTATCGTGTAGCTCGTCAATTAAATGTATTCCTTGCTCATCAAAGGTAATTGGATATTTATTTTCTTCAATTCTTTTTTTTACATCATCATAATATTTTCTTACGAAGTAAAATCCTTTTGCCTCTCGTATATTTCTATTTATTCGTAGCACTGCTCCTTCCGAATATACATCACCATCAGCTTCGTAAGCAATAGACATATTAGTTTGTAACACCCAAACACCCTTATCATCTTTATCAAACTCATTATCTCGATAGCCTTCCATATCGTAGAAACTTTCTAGATTTGGTGTTGGATACATTGCTAATACTTTATCAAAACTTTGTTCAATTTCTGCTTTATTTTTTGTTTCACATCCAGTTAATCCACTCATTATTATTAGTCCTCCTATAAATAAATATAATTTTTTCAAAATATTTTCTCCTCCTAGACAGGATGAAATTTATTTACACCTTAATCAATATTTATTTTACCAAAACTAGACTGTAATAGATAGTTATATATTACATTTTCGTTATTTAATTTTAAATAATGTTACTGATTTATGGATAAAAAAGATAGTCTGTTTTGCAACTCACTATCTCTCCTATGTAGTATTATTGTATTAAACTAAATTATTAATTATCTGTTGCGAAGAGCTGAATTGTAAAGAATGATATTTGGAATATAGTGTTCCATCCCCTTTAAAGACTTTGGTTCACCATTGTTCAACATCTCTAGAAACTTCTCCAAAAAAAACATTATCAAAGTTAGTTCCAGCAAAAACAACTACAACTTTTCCTGTGCTGTTATCCAGAAATGCTACGCCGCTTGAGCTTGTTTTAGGGTCGTAGAATGCATCTACTAGTTGGAGATTAGAAGGGAATTTTTCGCCTTTTTGCAGCCTGTTTATTTGTTTATTAACATCACTTTTCTTTCCCCCTTGTTCTAAAGCATTTTCAACTTCATAGGAAATTGTTGCTGCTGTACTAGTCGTTTCTGAGTCTTTTTTAATCCCTTTATCTCTGATGTCATAGCTACTCATCTACAATATCCTTCTCTGATAAAGGTTGAAAATCGACTAAATCATCAAACACAATTGCTGGTTTTTTAGAAAATCTTATCTCTAACTGCTTATATCCTATAGAACTTCCTTCTAAATCACCTGTTCCTTTTAATAATAATGTAGGTGCTTTTTCAGTTGGAATATCATATCGTTCTCTCAATGCTTGAACATTATTGTGAGTATTTGTTAACTGATATTCTAATTCATACATGGGTACTTCTGGATTGTACATTTTTTTAATATTTTTATATGTATCTAAATGATTAAAATCACCATACTGCACAAAAAAATTGAAATTTTGTATTTTTTCTTTAATACTATTCTCATTCACATTATCAACTAGATGAAATCCTTCTTTATTATAAGTTACCTCGTACTTCTTTTTTGTAACTGGTTTACTCAAATCATTCCATGTTGTAAAAGTGTAATAATATCCCTTCGCTGTTCTTGTATTTCTGTTTAGCCTTAAAATCATCCCCTCTGTAAACAGCCCCCCATCTTCTGATTGACTAATGGACATACTAGAATCAAATACCCAAACTCCCTTATCATCCTTATCAAACTCGTCATCTCGATAGCCTTCCATATCATAAAAGCTCTCCAGATTTGGTGTTGGATACATTGCTAATACTTTATCAAAACTTTGTTCAATTTCTGCCTTATTTTTTGTTTCACATCCAGTTAATCCACTCATTATAATTAATCCTCCTATAAATAAATATAATTTTTTCAAAATATTTATCCTCCTAAACAGGATGAAATTTATTTACACCTTAATCAATATTTATTTTACCAAAAGTAGAATGTAATAGATAGTTATATATTACATTTTCGTTATTTAATTTTAAATAATGTTACTTATTTATAGATAAAAAAAGAGATAGTATGCTTTTTAGCTTACTATCCCTCTACTTAGTATTATTATATTAAACTAAATTATTAATTGCCTGTTGCAATGCTAGTGTAGCATTATCAATATCCGATTGACTAGCATTAGGATTCTCATATACACATTTGGCATCCGCTAGTTTAAACATCAAAATTGACCAACTATGCATACTATATTTATCTTCATTTAAATCTAACGCAATATTGTATGCCTCTAAGAGTTGATTTTTATTTACTGGTACAATTTCTATTTGCTCAGGTTCATTGTCTTCGATTGCAGGGTCTGCAATAATTTCATCTGCTGTTGTTGCTTCATTCGTTTCTAATTCTGTATTTTCAAATATTTCATTTTTTTCAACTATGCTCTCCACCTTTCTTTATTTTTATATGGATGACACCCATATAAAAATGTAGTCAAATCTTTCTAAAAAAATATACCTGCTCTTACAAAACTTCCTACATCTTTCATGCTCTCAAACTGGTATCTCATTTTTTAAAACATTATTTTATCAAGGGTATCGCTCTGTTCTACTTTCATCGTTCATCAGAAAAGAAAAATTACTATATTCTCAACAAAAAAGCAGTATTTTTGATAAATTGCTTTCTTAGTTTTTCATAAAAGCTCACTTTTTTTGTAAAAAAGGAACCAATAGACAAACACAAAGGTTTTATCTATTGGTTCCTTTAAACTTATTTATTTTTGTGCTGAAGCAAAGTTCGCTGCTTCTGTTCCAGATTGACGGCCAAAGATAATAATATCCGCCACAGCGTTTCCGCCGATACGGTTTGCCCCATGTAGTCCGCCAGTTACTTCACCAGCAGCATACAAGCCTTTGATTGGTGCTCCGTCTTCTTTTAATACTTCTGTTTTCGTATTGATTTTCACACCACCCATTGTATGATGGATTCCGGGTGCGATTTTGATTGCGTAGTAAGGACCCGTTGATAAGTCATGATCCATACCTGTTGCGCGATTAAATTGAGTATCAGATTTTGCTTGAACATCTTTATTCCATTGCTCTACTGTTTCTTTTAATGCAGCTTCTGGCATATCGAAATTTTTTGCAAGCTCTTCGATTGTTTTGCCTTCTACAACAAAGCCTTGTTCATCATAAAAATCAATCGCTTTGGCACGATCACGAACGCCTTGATCGAAGACTAAGTAAGCTGATTTTTCTGGCAAAGCAGTAATAGCAGCTGAAACTTTATCACGGGTATCCATTTCATTCACAAAACGGGCTCCTTCTTGTGAAGCTAAAATACCACCTTCACCACGAACAACCTCACCAATCAAGAATGATTTGTCTTGTTGAACAGTTGGATGGATTTGGATTTCTTTCATATCCACTGTGGCCCCACTAAGGTTTTCGATCATCTTGATCCCATCACCTGTCGTACCTTCTTGGTTTGTCGTTACGTAATCTTTTAATTTTGGATCGTATTTTTCTAGCATTTCTTTATTAGCACCGAAACCACCAGTTGTTACGATTACAGCGTTTGATTTAATCTCTTTGGTTTCTTTGTCGTTTAGTTTGACTTTGACACCGTTGACTTGACCGTCTTTTTCAGTGATTTCTGTCACGTTTGCATTTACAAATAACGGGATTTTTTCTTCTTTGACATTGCGGACAAGTCCATCAACCAAGTAGCCACCGATTGCCGAACCATCAGCTGGACGATGTGTGCGTTTTTCACTCATCCCACCAGTGATTGTTAAGTTGCTAAGCTCGATGCCTTTAGTATCTAACCAATCGATTGCATCCGCTGAATGATCTACGAAAAAGCGTAATAACTCTTTATCATTGGTCCCTTTTCCACCTTTAAGTGTCTCTTCAAAGAATTTATCGTTACTGTCAGTGATACCTTCTTCTTTTTGGTATTTTGTTTCGGAAGCATTCATACCTGATGACGATTTGATCGTATTGCCACCTGCAACGGGCATTTTTTCTAGAATTGCAGGATTCATTCCAGCTTCTTTGGCTTGTAAGGCAGCCGTCATTCCAGCTCCTCCTGCACCGATGATCACAATATCGTATTGATCTTCTAATTCGCTTAAATCTGTATAGCCATTGGCAGACGCTCCAGAAGTCACTTCTGTGCTTTCTTTGGATTCCTTACTTTTTTTTGTTGTCTTGTCTTGATCACTGGTACAACCTACAGCAATTCCAGCAAATAAACTCAATGATAGTAAACTCATGATGATTTTTTTCATTTTTTCCCCACCTCAGTAATTTTTAGCTCAACAACTCTTATTTATTCAACTTGAAACAGACATATCCACCTTCAATGTGAATGTAATCACATTATTAAAGAAAAAAATATCTTTTAAATCGCAGACTTATTCCTGTTTTTCAAAAAAAGAACCCTAAGAATGTTACTCCTCTCACAATAAAATAACATTTTCTACAAGATTTGTACTCTATTCTCTATTTTTTTAATCAATTTCTTATTTCTTTTCAGCCTTTATTCTTTGTTTGCCCATCATTTAATTTCTGCTATACTTGTTTTAACGATATTCAGGAGGTCCATTATGAATCGATTTCGGCTTTTATGGCTGGCTCAGCGCAAAGGAAGGCGTTTTATTTCTAATCATTTTTCATCTATTCAAATCATTGTTTCCTACTATATTCTTATGACGATTGTTTCTTACTTGCTTTTTTGTTTACCTTTTTTTAGAGAGCCAGGCTCTCAAGTTGGTTTTATTGATATGCTTTTTATGGCGGTTAGTACCGTAAGTGTCACGGGGTTATCTACCTTTGATATTAATTCTGTTTTTAACGATCGCGGCGTGTTGTTGTTGGAAGTTCTCTTTCAAGTCGGCGGTCTTGGAATCATGATGATTTCTACAGCCTTCATTATTCTGTCTAAACGGAGAATTTCCTTAAAACAGCGACAATTGATCATGACGGATATGAATCAACCAAAATTAAGTGGTATTGTTCGTTTGATTCGAATCACATTTACGATTATCTTATGGTTTCAAGTGATTTTCGGGACCTTTTTCTCCATCTATTTTTATTTTTCAGGCTATTATACAACTTGGCCAAAAGCGATTTTCTTTGGTTTTTATCAATCAATCTCAGCAGTCACTAACTCTGGATTCGATGTTACTGGAGATTCGATCATTCCATTTGCTCACGATTATCTTTTTTTGATTGTGATTATGTTCTTGATTTTCGTCGGGGGAATCGGTTTTCCAGTATTGATGGAATTTCGCGAATGGCTATTCTTTAAGAAGAAAAAACGAGGTCTGCCTTTCCGCTTTTCCTTGTTTAGTAAAATTGCCGTATTGGCATTCGTGATTTTGTTTGTTGGTGGCACGGTGTTGATTTATTTATTGGAGAAAGATCATTTATTTATAGGTATGGGTGAAGTACAGCGCTGGATTACCTCAATGTTCTATTCGATGACAACACGAAACGCCGGTCTTCAGATCAACGATTTAGGTGATTTTCAGGTGACTACTTTGATCGTATTTTCTCTTTTGATGTTTATTGGCTGTAGCCCTAGTTCAGTTGGCGGCGGTATTCGGACAACAACCGTTGCGATCATCGGTTTGTACTTATACTCTTTCTTGAAAAGCGAAGACAACATCAATGTGTTTGGACGTCGCATCGATGATGATGATGTGAAAAAATCGATTGTCGTCTTTATGCTTTCGTTGATCATGTGTTTTTTTGCTGTTTTATTTTTAACGGCAACAGAAGATCATCCCCTGATCGCGATTATTGTTGAAGTAGCTTCGGCTTTTGGTACAACTGGTCTGTCGTTAGGAATCACTGCTGATCTTACAACAGTTGGAAAACTGATGATTGCTCTATTAATGTTTATTGGCCGTATTGGTATGTTATATACTTTAATGTTATTCGTGCCAAAAGAAACACGAGATATTGGTTATGAATATCCATCTGAAAAAATTATTATTGGCTAAAAAAACTTGCTCACCACAGCTAAAATTGTGGTGAGCAAGCTTTTTAAATCAATACATTAACAATCAAATAGATCAGGAACAGCCCTGAAATCAGCCACATTGGCAGTGAAAGCTCAGATTTTTTCCCGGCAACCCATTTCGTTAATGGATAGGCTACAAAACCAAACGCCATGCCATCAGAAATATTCATGGTAAATGGTATCAAAACAATCATTAACATCGCAGGAAAATAGTCACTGAAATCATCAAAATGCAAGGTTTTGATTTGTTGGATCATCAAAAATCCTGTTATGATGATCGCTGGTGCTAACGCCGAATCGGGAATATAAGAAAGAAATGGCAAAGCTAATAAAGCTAAGAAAAAGCAGATACCACTTGTTATTGAAGTAATCCCAGTTTTCCCACCCTCTTCAATTCCTGTCGCACTTTCAGCGGCAGCCACAGTTGGGCTTGTACCAAAAATACCTGACAGCAATGTAATAAACCCGGTGACACGATACGCACGCAGATATTTTTTTTCATCTGCTTCTGGCATCAAGCCTTTGAGTAATCCCATTGATTCAAAAATCAAAATCATGGATAGAGCAAAGACACCTAGCAAAAAGCTCTTAGAAAAAAAAGTACTAAAATCCAATTTCCCAAATATTTGCGGATAGTCTTTTAATCCACTCAAAGAAAAATGCTCTGTAGCAGTCACTAACCCCATCACATTAGCAATTACGGTGACAACAACAATCCCAATGAAAAAACTTCCTTGCACTCCTTTTAAAAAGAGACACACGGTTAAAATCAATGAAAATAAGGTCAATAATGTCAAACTATCACTTAAAGGTGCTAACTGGGTAAAAGTATGTTCTCCTCGTATAATGAGATGTCCTTTTTCTAAACCAATCAAGACAAGAAAAAAACCGATTCCTACAGTAATCCCAGTTTTTAATGTTTCAGGAACCACTTCTGCAAACAATTTGCTTAATTTTGTAAACGCAACCATTAAATAAATAATTCCTGCACAAAAACTGACAGCCAGCGCTTGTTGCCAGGTCAAGCCCAAAGAAAGGACTAAGGTGTACGTAAAGAAAGAGTTCACACCCATCCCTGTCGTCAAAACAATTGGTGCATCTGCAACAAGTCCCATCAAAATCGACCCGATGATTGAGATAAAGATCGTTCCAAAGATTGTCAGCTCTTTTGGCATTCCAGCTTCAGCTAAAATCATTGTATTCACCATTATGATATAAGAAATAGCGAAAAATGACGTTGTTCCAGCTAAAATTTCACGTTTTATATCTGCTTTTTTGAGTTTTTTCCATTTAGACATGAAGGTCCTCCTTATATTAACCGCGTAGTAGGCTCGTTCAATTCTGAGTAAAAATAAATAAACTTACTTAATAAAATTATTTTTTACTGAAATTACAACACTGTAAGGATACCACAGTGTAAACGCTTTTTGAAATTTCTGAAGAATTTTTTATTTTAATTATTTTTATGCTAAAAAAAGCAACTGAGATCAACCCTTGGTTGCTTTTGATCTCAGTTGCTTTGTCCTATTTTTTGATCTGACTCACTAATTTAACATAATTATCTGATCGATCTTCTGCATCATCTTTCGTTTTTGTTAAAAGATGTTCGACAACTTCTTGGTTGTCCTTGATCGTATGAAGTGCAGAGAATCGCGTTTGTTTTTCAAGGAAATCACGCATCTTAGAAAAATCAGCTTTTTTGTAATCGATGACCATTGGATCTTTGCCTTTTTCAATAAGTTGTGGATTATAACGATACAACTGCCAGTAACCAGATTCAACCGCTTCTTTCGCTAAGGAGAGTGTTTCGATCATTCCACCTTTGACTCCATGATTAATACAAGGCGTATAGCCAATAATCAACGATGGCCCAGGATAACGTTCTGCTTCATCGATTGCTTTAATTGTTTGCATTGAATTGGCGCCTAAAGCAATTTGAGCGACATAGACATTGCCATACGTCATCGCCATCATGCCTAAATCTTTTTTGGAAGTTTGTTTGCCACCTGCTGAGAATTTTGCGATAGCCGCAGCTGGTGTAGCTTTTGATGTTTGCCCACCAGTATTGGCGTAGACCTCATTATCCATAACAAAAATATTCACATCTGCCCCACTTGCCAGTACATGATCGATTCCGCTAAAGCCAATATCATAGGCCCAACCATCACCACCAACAATCCATTGACTGGTTTTTACAAGTAAATCACTTTGTTGGTAGATTTTTTCTAAACATGGCTCTGTTTGATATTCTATACTCAAAGCAGCAGCGAGTTTGGTTGCCCGTTGTTGAGTGCCATCTCCTTCTAAATAATGGTCTAGCCAATCTTGCATAAGTGCTTGAAGTTCATTAGATCCTAAATTATTATCCAGTGCTTCTTGCACTTGATCTGCTAAATATTGGCGTTTTGTCCTGTTTGCTACATACATTCCATAGCCATATTCAGCATTATCTTCAAACAGCGAATTACTCCAAGCAGGCCCTTGTCCGCATTCATTTGTCGTATACGGTGTTACCGGAGACGAACCACCCCAAATAGATGAGCAACCAGTGGCATTGGCCATCATCATACGATCACCAAATAATTGGGTTAATAACTTGATATACGGTGTTTCTCCACAGCCTTCACAGGCGCCTGAAAACTCCATCAATGGTTGATTGAATTGTGAGCCTTTAACAGATAATTTTCTGACTGGGTTTTCCTTTTGTTGTAAGGTCATCGCAAAAGCCCAGTTGATGGCTTGTTCTTTTTGTTCTTCGTAAGGTTTCATTAAAATGGCTTTTTCCTTCACTGGACAAGCCTGAACGCACAAACCACAACCAGTACAATCTTCTAAGGACACTTGAATACGATACATCAAGCCGTCTGCACCACGCATTTCTCTAGCAACAAACCCTTCTGGCGCTTCTTGCATTTCAGCTTCATCTGCTAAAAATGGACGAATTGCCGCATGTGGACACACAAAGGCACATTCATTACACATTGTACATTTATCCATTTGCCACTCTGGCACTTCTAAGGCAATCCCCCGCTTTTCATAAGCTGCGGTACCCATCGGCATTTCTCCAGTTTTCATGCCATTATCAATTAAATCTCCTACAGTTAATTCATTTCCTTCTTGACGATTGATCGGTTGTAGAATATTCGTAACATATTTAGGCAATGTTTCATCTTTTTTCTCAGGTTCAATAACGATTGTTGCCCATTCAGAGGGAACCTCGATTTTTTGAAGAGAATCAAATGTTCTATCGATCGCTTGATAGTTTTTCTCTACGATTTCCATTGATTTTTTTCCGTACGTTTTTTTGACTTCTGCTTTTAGTAACGGCATGTACTCATCACGTGTCATAATATCCGTTACTTCAAAGAATGCAGTGGACATTACGGTATTAATTCTTCGCCCTAAGCCGACTTCCCGTGCCAATTCTACAGCATTAATAATATAAAATTGAATCGCATGTTCCGCAATATATTTTTTTAGTTTGGCCGGAAGCAAACGGTAGACTGTTTCTTTATCCCAAATAGTGTTTAATAAAAATGTTCCGCCATCTTTCAAGCCTTTTAGCAAATCATAATTATGAATGTAAGAAGCGTTATGGCAGGCTATAAAATCAGCTTGCTCCACTAAATAGGTTGACGTGATCGGTTCTTCACCAAAGCGTAAATGAGAAAGAGTTAACCCACCAGATTTTTTAGAATCGTAGCTAAAATAAGCCTGAGCGTATAAATCGGTATTGTCACCAATGATTTTGATAGCTTGTTTATTTGCACCAACGGTTCCATCTGAGCCAAATCCCCAGAATTTTGCTTGGAAGGTTGAATTAGGGGTTAAATCTAACAGCTCTCCTTGTGGTAGTGAACGGTACGTCACATCATCTACGATTCCGATTGTAAAGCGCTGTTTTAGTTCAGCAAACGGTAATAATAAATGATCATAGACTGCCTTAATCTGATTAGGTGTGACGTCTTTTGAGCCTAATCCGTAACGTCCACCGATGACAATCGGACGATTTTCATGTTGATATAACGCACTTTGGACATCCAAAAGCAATGGTTCCCCGTCTGCTCCTGCTTCTTTAGTACGATCTAAAACAGCAACTCTTTCCACTGTTTTTGGTAATTTTTCTAATAGATTTTCTGTTGGAAATGGCCGATACAAATGGATATTGATCAACCCGACTTTTCGTCCTTGTTCATTTAAATAATCCACCGTTTGTTGAATAACTGGTGAAGCTGAACCCATCGAAATGATGACTTCTGTCGCATTATCTGCTCCATAATAATCTGTTAAATCATAATTGGTGCCACGTAATTGATTGATTTGGTTCATATATTTTTGAACAATGCTTGGCATTGCTTCGTAATTAGCATTGACTGTTTCTCTTTGTTGGAAATGAATATCCGGGTTTTGAGCTGTCCCTGAAACAGTTGGGTGGTTTGGATTCATTCCTCTATTTCTAAATCGATCTACTGCGTCTTGATCAAGCATGCCTTTTAAATCATCATAATCAAGCACTTCTATTTTTTGTAGTTCATGACTAGTTCTAAATCCATCAAAAAAGTTAATGAATGGTAAACTGCCTTCGATACTAGCTAAATGTGCGACTGCTGAAAGATCCATCACTTCTTGAACACTAGATTCTGCTAACATACAAAAACCAGTTTGGCGTGTTGCCATAACATCTCCATGATCACCAAAAATACTCAATGCACCTGTCGTGATTGCTCTAGCTGCAACATGAAAGACCGCAGGTAAAAGCTCACCTGCAATTTTATACATATTTGGAATCATTAATAGCAAACCTTGTGATGCAGTGTAAGTTGTTGTTAACGCACCCGTTTTTAATGAGCCATGCACGACTCCTGCAGCACCTGCTTCTGACTGCATTTCAATGACTTGAACTTTTTGTCCATAGATATTTTTTAGCCCAGTTTCTGCCCATTCATCTACCAATTCCGCCATTGTCGAACTTGGCGTGATTGGATAAATTGCCGCTACTTCTGTAAAAGCATAGGAAATATAGGCAGCTGCTGTATTTCCATCCATTGTCTTCGTTTTTTTCATTTTTCTCACCTTTTATCTTTCCTCAGACTTTTGTTGTTACGGGCGTTTGCTTTTTTTCTTGTACATATTTATCGATTTGTACTGCTGCAACTTTTCCAGCACCCATGGCCAAAATAACTGTTGCTGCACCTGTCACGATATCTCCGCCGGCAAAGACGCCGGGAATTGATGTTTCTCCCGTTTTCGGATCCGCCTCAATGTACCCCCATTTAGTCAACTTAAGTTCTGGGAAAGTGGATAACAACACTTTATTGGACCCTTGACCGATTGCTTCGATCACTGTGTCAGCTTCGATAGTAAATTCACTGTTTTTGATTGGAACAGGACGACGTCTTCCCGATTGATCAGGCTCGCCTAACTCCATTTTGATGCATTTCACGCCATTTAAATTACCATGTCCATCATTCATATATTCGATTGGATTTGTCAGCCAATGATAGTTGATTTCTTCTTCAACCGAATGATGGTATTCTTCAATACGCGCGGGTAATTCTTCTAGCGATCTGCGATAGACAATACTGACATGTTCCGCACCTAAACGCTTAGCCGAACGTGCAGCATCCATTGCCACATTTCCACCACCGATGACAACGACATTTTTCGATCGTTTGATCGGTGTATCATATTTAGGAAACTCATAGCTGTGCATCAAATTAATCCGTGTTAAATATTCGCTAGAAGAATAGACCCCATTCAATGCCGTTCCAGGAATGCCCATAAAATTAGGTGCCCCTGCTCCGACAGAAATATAGCACGCATCAAATTCATTCATAATCTCATCCATGGTAATCGTCTTGCCAATCACAACATTGGTTTCGATCGTCACCCCTAATGCTTCAATACTTTGGATTTCTTTTTTTACGATGCGCTTTGGTAACCTAAATTCTGGAATACCATACGTCAAAACACCGCCAGCATCATGTAACGCTTCGTAAACTATCACTTCATAGTTCAGTTTGGCTAAATCCCCAGCGACCGTTAATCCAGATGGACCAGAACCGATTACGGCTATTTTCCCAATTTTTGGTTGTGTACTTTGGGAAAGGGTAGAAAAATCCTGATTTTCTAATGCCCAGTCAGCAACTAATCGCTCTAGTTTTCCAATTGCAACAGGTTCAAAATTTTTAGCCTTTCCAAGTTTACAAACCTGCTCACATTGCTTTTCTTGCGGACAAACTCTGCCGCAAATCGCCGGTAAATTGGTATATCTACCTAGAATATCGGCTGCTTCTTGCATATCACCTGCTTTGATTGCCAAGATAAATCCTGGAATATCGATCATCACAGGACAACTAGCAATACAAGGAGCATCTTTACATTGGAGGCAGCGAATTGCCTCTGCTTGCCCTTCTTCGATCGTATAACCTAAACATACTTCATCAAAATTTGATTTCCGAACAGCTGGCTTTTGCTCAGCAATCGGTGTTTTCGTTCTGCTTCTTCTAGCCATGAGGAGTCACCTGCACTTTTTGATCAGCAGTCAAGCATTGTTTTTCTTCGTCCGTATATTGTTTCATCCGGCTGATAAACTCGTCCCAATTAACATCTGTTCCTTTAAACTCGGGACCATCCACACAAGCAAATTTGATGTTACCATCAATAGTGACCCGACAGCCACCACACATACCAGTGCCGTCAATCATAATCGGATTTAACGAAACATAAATCGGAACCTCATGTTTTGATGCCGTTAGTGTGCAAAATTTCATCATCATACTTGGACCGATTGCCCAGCTACAATTGATTATTTCTCTGGCAATCACTTGCTCCATCGCTTCTGTCACAAGTCCTTTAACACCTAGTGTGCCATCATCAGTTGTAATAATTAGTTCATCAGAATAATAACGACATTCCTCTTGTAGAATCACTAACTCAGCCGTCTTTGCGCCAAGAATCGTAATTACCCGATTGCCCGCTTGTTTTAAGCCTTTGACGATTGGATAAATCGCAGCGATACCGACTCCTCCACCAACGATCAATACTGTACCGTAATTTTTTATCTCGGTTGGCATGCCTAAGGGTCCTGTCAAATCTAAAATCGAATCACCGGTATTAAGCTTAGAAAGTTCAGCTGTTGTTTTTCCAATAACTTGAAAAATCAAACGAATCGTTCCATTGGAGGGATCAGTTTCTGCAATGGTTAATGGAATTCGTTCACCATTGTCATTTATCCGCAAAATGACAAATTGCCCTGGTTGTGCTTTTGCTGCGATCCGTGGGGCTTCGATCCAAAAATCATATTCGTTTTCAGAAAGCTGTTCACTTTTGGTTATCTTATACATATGGATTACCGTTAATGAATGAATTCATTTATTCATTCCTTCCTTCACATGAATTAAGTTTATTTTACAGATCTGCTGTTAATTCTTTGACAAATTTTTTCAGTGCTTCGATATCTTCATCTTCGGCATTGTTTTCAATTTCAACCGTTTCAGCAACTTTTTTTGCACCAGTTTTTTCTAAAGCAGCAACAAAATCATGCGCTGATTTGCAGAATAAATCGCCATATTCTCGATCGCCGGAACCGACCACGCCAAAAATTTTACCAGCTAATTCTTTTTCTTCTAATTCATCATAAAAATCTTCAAACTCAAACGGTAGCTCCCCGTCACCATAGGTATAAGTAGCAATAATACATGCGTCCGCGTCATCAAAAAAGTCAACATCCACTTCCAAACATTCTTCTCTTTCAACATCAAAGCCTGCTTCTTGAACAGAGCTTTCTAAAATTTCTGAAATCTCCTCAGTGTTCCCTGTCATACTTGCATAAACGATTTTAACTAGTGCCATATTTACTCATCCTCTCATCTGTTTTATAAAATATTTCAAAGTATAAAAAGATAGACTGTAACGTCTTTCATCTACTTTATACTTAATATCCATAATGTTATGTAACGATAATAATTACCAAGATACGACTTCAAATTACCTTTTTCACATATTACCAACCATTATAAAAACGCTTTCTTTTTTTAGAACAGAAAACAATCAAAACTTCACTTACACTATAACATAATTGCCTTACCTAAAACAATAATTTTTAGGTAAAAAAAATATTTTTTAGCAATAAATTCTTATTTGAGAATAATTTTATCTAACAAACAGATATTTTCGAATTTAGAACAGATTTTTTTCACGACCTAGCCAAAGAACAGCCTCTAAAACAGAGCCTCCTAAAGCCCGAGCTTTATCTGAAATCGTAAAACAATCAACTTGCTCCTTAGGCCGTGGATCAACGTCTGCGCACTTCAAGCCCTTTTGACAGTCAACCTTATCAGACAGTAGTCCTCTCAAAACCCCTTCTAATGGAGACCGGACTGCTGTTTGTCCAACGTAAAAAAGCGTCTCCCCTTTATAGACAGCATCCCCGATTTTTTTTACGTGCCTCACTTTGCCAGTTGTGGGAGAATGGATCACTCGTTCTGAACTTTTCCCGCCGATCTCTCCTGGTATTCCAGTATTAGGCAGTGCACTTCCTTCAAAATATAAGCGCCCCAAATGATGCCCTCTCATCGTTTCGATTACAACATTTACATCATCTGGAGCTGAAAAACCTGGTCCTAAAGCAATCGTAATAGGAGCCATTTCTTTTTTTGTGCCTATATTTCTTTTTGCTAAAATGGCATCGACAAGAACGATCGGCTTTAACTCTCTTAAAGAGCTGGCTTTAGCGTCAATCAACAGTGGAACTTGATTATTACGCCAACACTCACTGCACTCTGATGCAGAGGAAGCTAAAATGGCTTTTATATCTTCAACCTGCTGCGTTTTTTGGAAAACAGCTGTGCATAGCGCTACTGTACGTCGGATTGCCAGTGGTTTAGCCGTCTCCAGAATAACAACTTTAAATCCTGCATGAACTAATTTTTGAATAACTCCTGTAGCTAAATCACCACCTCCGCGTACTGCAATGATTGTGTCGGAAATTGGTTGTTTTACTTTTCCCATAAGATTATTCCTTCCTCAGATTGAATGTTACAGGCAATGACTTTACTTAGACGCTTTAATAGCATCATTGGAAGTAACGACAGGATTTTTTTTGCTTGTATCAATTGATCTGGCGTTTCAACTTGGTTGATACATAACACTCTTTGACCATGACTTTTAGACCATAATCCTGTAGGACTAGCAATAATTTCAGCTAAGGTTGCTTCTGTGATAAGCTCCCCTTCGTTTGCACCAGTTGCCCGTAAGAAAAGCTCAAGACGATGAATTGTCCTTCGATCAATCGGTCGCCCCAAAACAGATATCGGTACCAATCCAATTGTAACTGTTGTTTCTGGTACAATCACCGGTTCAAATGTTTCCCAGCCTTTTAAAGGTAATTGTTTAGATCCGTCTGCTTCTAAAAATACTTTATCGAAACGCTGACAAGCTGCTTGAAAGTCAGTAAGTGGTAGCGAACTCAACTTATAACCTTCCGCCGTGACTTTTCCTGCTAAGGTGATCCCCACGCCATCTTTACCCAAATCAGAAAAGTAATCACTATAAAAAAAATCATAGAGACACTCATTAGAACGACCTATTTTCGTTGTTGTACTGACTAAAACTTTCTTATTACGATAACAGTTAGCTAGATACCACATCAAGCTTGTTTTTCCACCACTGCCGATCAGTGAAATGACCTGTCGTCCTTGTAAGTCAAAACAATTGCTCAAGGTTTCCATCGCGTATACGTCCTTTCATGGTTGACTCTGTCGATTTCAAAAATGCCTTCAACCGGTAGATTCGCCTCGCTTAAGTGTTTTCGTCCATCAATAAAGTCTGGTGCAGCTATTCTTAAACAAATTCCACAAAAGTCGCCCAAACTAGTTGGCAACGGCATCACTGACACTGGAATCTTATTTTTGATCAAAATTTTTTCACTATGGATCGCGTAATGCGTATTTTGAAACGTCAAAAGATATTCCATTTGATCACCTCATTTTTAAACATTGATCACCTTTTTAGCTTGCGCCATTACTTCTGTGATGCCGTACATATTAGTGATTTCGCCAATAGCCAGCGTTTCTTTGATTTGGTAAAAGTCCAAACAAGCACCACAAGTGCTGATCTGGGTTCCTTTTTCTGTCAAGACTTGTAAATCTTTTAAAACGGTAGATGCTTGACTCGTCAAAAATGCCCCACCGTTAAAAAACAAGAGGTGTTCAGGCGGTGTATCCAGTTCGGTTAAAGAATAAATATAGCTTTTCAGCAGTATTTCCCCTAATTCAGGATCACCGTTTCCCATCGTTTTTTGTCCAAAAGCAATAACTAATTCATTGTTCTTAAGGTTTGTTTTCGTTTGCTCTAGATCCTTAGGCACATCAATGGTTACTGTAAATCGATCATTTTCTAACAGATTCGTGATTGTATCCAAACCTAAGCCAACAGCCATTTTTTGAATATTTTTCACGGATACTTCATTGTCGACAACTATTTCTACAGTTCCCCCGGTCTTCTTTATTTCTCGAATCGCCTTTTTTGCTTCGATTACAGGAATTGGACAAGGTTTCCCTAGTGCATTGATCTTTTTCATCACAGCTCCTTCTTTCTCATAAAATAATGATTGATTGATTGAGTTCTTTTTTGCAGACTTCACCGATAATCGTGGCCGCTGGATCATCTTTTTGAATGGCTTTCAGACATTCAGCTGCTGAATTTGGGGCAACACTCAACAATAAGCCTCCGGAGGTCTGCGGGTCGCATAAAATTTCCTGGAAAGCTGGCGTGATAGAGCTCAAATCAACTTTTCCCTCAACAAATTGACGATTTCGTTGGCCAGCAGCCGTTGCTAAAAATTCTTCTGCATAATGATAGACATCCGGTAAAAGTGGCAACTGCTCCGTATCAATGACCAATGTCACCTTTTCATCAGCCATTTCAATAGCATGGACTAATAGACCAAAACCGGTCACATCTGTACAAGCATGAACAGGAAACATTTTCATCTTTTGCGCCGCATATTTATTTAACCGTTCCATTGAAGCAATTGCTGCACTTTCGGCCTCAATAGATGCTAGTCCTCCTCTAAGCGCTGACAAAATCAAGCCCACACCTAATGCTTTTGTGAGAATTAAGACATCTCCTACTTCTGGTGTATTATTATGAATGATCTTTTTCGGATTCACTTGGCCTGCTACCGCTAAACCATACTTTGATTCATGATCATAAATCGAATGACCGCCAGCTAAAGAAGCATGTGCTTCTTTAAGTTTTTCCGCACCGCCGATAAGAATTTCTGAAAGCATTTGTTTTTCTAGTTTCTCTGGAAAACAAACTAAGTTTAAAGCAAATAATACTTCTCCTCCCATCGCGTAGACATCGCTCATAGCATTTGCCGCAGCGATTCTTCCAAATGTACGTGGATCTTCTACCATCGGAGAGAAAAAATCTACTGTAGAAATCAGCGCAAGTTCTTCTGAGAGTTGATACACAGCTGCATCATCAGAAGAATCAAAATCTACTAACAATTTCTCATCTGAAAATTTAGGCAATTCGCTTAACAATCCAGCTAATTCGTTTGGTCCGATTTTGGCTCCGCAGCCACCGGATGTACATTGTGATAAAAAGTCCATTGACGTTCTCCTTTGTATCTATTCTGAAAAAATTTCACCTAACGCATTCAATGTATAATCAATTTCTTCAATCGTCGTATTCCAACCAAAGCTAAAACGAACTGCACCACTCTTTAGTGTTCCCGCTGTTTGATGTGCCAACGGTGAACAATGAAGCCCAGATCTGGTAATGATTTGGTAGCGTTCAAATAATAGTTGGGAAAGCTCGCCGGAATCAATCGTAGGGGCTGTGATTGAAACAACTGGTACACTCTGCGCTGGATCTGAGGTTCCTAAAACATTGAGCGGGATTTCTTTGACTCCTGCTAAAAAGCGGGCAGTTAATGTCCGTTCATGAGTTTCTATTTTTTTTAAGCCAATTGCTCTAATTTGCTGGATGGCACTTTTTAAACTCAAGATTCCCAGCATATTTGCTGTTCCTGGCTCAAATTTATCGGGTAAAAAATCAGGTTGTTTAAGCGCTAGCGAAGCACTTCCTGTGCCCCCGCTCAACCACGGATCAATCAGTCTTTCTATATTTTGGGCTAAAACAAATCCGCCAATTCCTGAAAGTCCCATCAGGCCTTTATGCCCTGTGAAAGCTAATACATCGATCGATAGTTCCTCCATATCGATTGGTAGAAAACCAGCTGTCTGTGCACTATCCAAAATCGTAATAATTCCATGCTCCTTAGCTATTTTAAAGCATTCTTTCACAGGTAAAATTGTTCCTAAAACATTTGAGGCATGCGTCATTATCAGTACTTTTGTTTCAGGACGAATGAGAGATTCAATTTGGCTAGGATCAAGACAGCCGTTTTGCTCACAACATAAACGGGTTACTGAAATATTTTTTTCAGTTTCTAACATATAAAGTGGGCGGGCCACAGCGTTATGTTCTACCGCTGTCGTTAATACGTGATCCCCTGTTTTTAATAGACCATTTAACACCATATTCAACGAGGTTGTTGCATTCGGTGTAAAAATAATATGTGCTGGATCCGGCGCTCGAAAAAAATCTGCTAAGGACTGACGAGCCTCAAAAATCAATTCAAGTTCAGCCATATTTTGGGTACCACGATTTGTATTTAAATTATTATTGGCCACTAAATAATTGGTTAAATCTTTGATAGTTGCATCGAATTTATGATTAGAAGTAGCTGCATGATTTAGATAGACTTGTTTCATTTTCTCCTTTCCTTTCTACGCTCGTCTAAGCTTTGGTCAAGTAAACAGAGATATTCTTCTGGTGTGTCGATATCAACTAACCGTTTGGTATCTGGTACTTGAATTTTTCGCCAAGCCTCTGGATGGTTATTTCGAACAGACCGGCCTCCTGCTTTTCCAGTGACTTGCAACAATTCTGAGCGAAATACCTGTCCAAAATAAATTGGACTATAGGGTCTGTCTTTTTGATCCACCGGAAAAACGATCGTCTTCTTAGAATACGCGGAACGAAGATGTTCTAATACTTCTCGATTTAAAAGCGGTTGATCAACGGTCAAATAAAGATAGCCCTCTCCTGAAGCTGCTTTTGTTCCTAACCGGACGCTTGTACTTTGCCCCATGTCTGCTTCAACATTCTGAATGACCTTGAGCGTTTTATCTTGAGGCATCTTGATATTTTGAAGATTCTCTGGTGATATGACTAAGATTCGTTCAAAAAAAGACATTTCCTTTGAAAGCTTCAATACATGTTCTAAGAATGTCTGCCCTTGATAATCAAGGGCAAGTTTATTTGTACCCATTCTAGAAGAACTTCCGGAAGCCATAATAATGGCACTGACTTTCAGCATTTGCAATGCTCCTTTTTTTACAAGATCTTTTCATAATCAATAAAAACGCACCCAATTTTATGTATCAGATGCGTTTCGTTCGCCTTTTGTGAGTCGTTTTCCAAGCACATCACAGAATCAGTTATTTATTTTTTCTTTTTTTGGTAAAACGTATCTTCCATTGGTAAGGTCGGTCTTAATTTTCCATCTAAAGCATAATAAGCACCAGATAAAGCGGGAGCAGTCGGAATCGTTGCCAATTCGCCTACGCCTTTGATACCATATGCCAAGCCATCATGAATATCTTTTGCTTGGACTAAAATCGTTTCGATTGGTGGAACTTGAGTGGCATTTAGTAGTCCTAACGTGGCATATTTTGCCTTAACATAACCTTCTTCCAGCACAAATTTCTCCGTTAAGGCGTAGCCCATTCCCATTACGATCCCGCCTTCGATTTGTCCTTGCGCAGCTTTTGGATTGACTACTTGTCCCATATCGTAGGCGGCAACGAATTTTTCGACTTTCCCTTTGTCATCCAAAATCGCTACCTCAGCTGCATAGCCGTACCCCGCATGACTAACAGGACTCTTTTTATCATTGATCAATGGGTCTGTTTTAGCCGAGTACTCACCATAAAATTCTTGACCTTCCAAATCAGATAAAACTCGGCCCATATCAAGTTCATAACGCAATTGCATGGCAGCTCTTCTAGTTGCTTCCCCTGTGAATAATGATTGGCGGGAGGCTGTTGTCGTACCTGAATCTGGTGTTCGGCGCGTATCTGGTGCTTCTGCTATGATCATTTCTGGTGGTAAATCTAACGTTTCACAGGCTACTTGAGTCGTAACAGTCGCCATTCCTTGGCCAATACAAGCCGCACTAGTTCTTACATGGACCTTCCCTTCTTCCACAGAAACAATACAACGACCTACATCGGATAAACCAACGCCGATTCCGCTATTTTTGAAGAAACAGGAAATACCCGCAATTTCGGCATTCTCATAAACATCTTTGACTGCCAGTAATGTCTCTTTCAGCGCTGCATTTTTAGAAACTAGCTGACCATTTGGCAGTGAATCTCCATGTCCAACAGCATTCTTGTAACGTATATCCCATTGTGATATTCCAACCTTTTCTGCCAATAAATTAAGGTTATTTTCAATCGCAAAAGCTGTTTGACACACCCCAAAGCCACGGAATGCTCCTGCTGGCGGATTATTCGTATACACGGCAAAGCCTTCGACATCAATATGCTGATATTTATAGGGGCCCGCTGCATGGGTACACGCCCGTTGCAACACAGGTCCGCCTAAAGAGGCGTATGCGCCAGTATCAGCATATATCACAGCTTTCATTGCAGTTAAATTTCCTTCAGTATCACAACCTGTAGTAAAATCCATTTCCATCCCATGACGTTTTGGATGAACCATTAAGCTTTCTTGTCGGCTTAGCAAGACCTTGACTGGTTTTTGCAAACACCATGCTGCAAGTGATGCATGATGCTGAACACTCATGTCTTCTTTTCCACCAAAGCCACCACCAACTAATTTAGCTTGAACATGCACCTGCTCTTTTTCTACGCCTAACATACGAGCTACTTCGCGTTGCTCATCATAGATGCTTTGACCAGCACTATAAAGAAGGATTCCCTTTTCACCTTCTGGCATAGCAATCGCACATTCTGGTTCCATGAAAGCGTGCTCATTAATTGGCACTGAATAATGTTGGGTTACCACATATTTCGATGCAGCTAATTCTTCATCAGCATTTCCTCGAACAAGATGCTCATGAGATAAAATATTGCCTTTTTCATGGATCAATGATGCATTTTGCGCCAATGCTTCTTCACAGGTAGTCATTGGAACAAGCTCTTCATAAGTGATTTCCACTAATTCTTTGATTTCTCCCAATGCTTCTTTTTCTTTTGAAACGACTAATACGATCGCATCTCCAACGTAACGAGTGATTTCACCTTCTGGAATCAGAACATCCCAATCTGAAATAAACTCTAAATGACCAATCTTATTGTTTCCAGGCACATCTTTAGCTGTCAGTACGGCAACACATTCAGGATGTTCTAGTGCTTTACTCGTATCGATTTTTAAGACTTTAGCTCTTGGATATTCACTACGAACAGCAGACGCATGAAGCATCCCTTCAACTGTAATATCGTCGACATATAATCCTGTTCCCAATGTTTTCTCAACCGCATCGACTCTTTTTAAGTCTTCACCTAATCTTCCATTTGAGCGTTCATCTGGAATGCTCAATTCTTCACGAATCATTTTAGCGACTAACTGAATCGCTTCCACAATTTTTACATACCCTGTACAGCGGCAAATATTGCCACGAATCGCTTTTCGGACCTCTTCGTCACTAGGCTCCTCTTTTTTGTTGAGTAATCCTTGCGCTGAAATTACGATGCCGGGGATACAATAACCGCATTGAACGGCTCCAGTTTTAGCAAAAGCATAAGCATACACATCTTTTTGACGCTGACTTAGACCTTCGATCGTCACAACTTCTTTGCCTTCCAACTTTTCTAGATTAAATAAACACGCTTTGGAAGCCCTTCCATTTATTAACACTGAACAAGCGCCACATGAACCTTGGTTACAGCCATCTTTGGTTCCAGTCAAGTTTAGATCCTCACGGAGAAAATCCATTAACTTCTTATTTGTATCGCAGGTTTCCATCTTTCCATTTACTACTAATGAATACATTTTTCTTTACACCTCAATTTCTGTCATAATTATAGCTTTTAATCACTATGATTATACCATAAATTTACGGTCTAAAAATTATTTTTTAGCAAAAAAAGTTTTTTTGTTGCATTCCGATCAAAGCAGCACCAATCGCACCAGCATATTGAGAAAGTTCTTGATCATAGTATACTTCTTTTTTAGTATATTCAGCAACTAGTTCTGTCACTTTTTTGCTGTGAGATAAACCTCCTGAAAAAAAGATTGGGCCTTGTTCCGGGTTGATTTGTCTATGTTGATTACTGATCCGAGCAGCAATCGAATGGAGGACTCCTAAAGCAATATCTTCTCTTTTTTCTCCTCTGCCGATCAAACTAATCACTTCTGATTCTGCAAATACAGTACACATGCTATTGATTTTTATAGGTTCAGCTGACGCAACGAAAGAATCGATGTGTTCAATTTCTTCACCTAATGTTCGCATCAACACTTCCACAAATCGACCAGTTCCTGCAGCACATTTGTCGTTCATATTAAAGTCTAAGACATGTCCTTTGGTATCCATCCTGATTACTTTGCTATCTTGTCCACCGATATCGATCACATTTTGAATCCCCTCACTCAGATATGCCGCACCCTTAGCATGGCAAGTGATTTCAGTTACTGCTTTATCAGCATTTAATAGCTTACGACCGTATCCTGTCGCAACAACTTGATATTGTTTATTTTCGTCTAATTCAGTGATGACTTGTTCAGCTGCTCGTATGGGATCACCTGAGGTTGATACCAAACATTTTTTTACAAGTTTGTTTTGCGCAAACAAAACGCCTTTTGTTGTCGTTGATCCACTATCAAGACCAATCACATTCATTAGCATCGATCCTCCAACATTTCTATAAATGCTGTCACTCGTGTATTGATTTGTTCGATATCAGCGGTAGAATAATCGGTCTCTAAATATAAATAAGAAACATTTTTTTCAGTTTGGCAGAATCGTCTCACTTTTAACGCTTCGATTGAATAGGGATGACAAGATTGCAATACCATATCTAAGACGCCGTCCACCTGATAGTCATCGATCATTTGGTTCAATAAATCAAATCGACTTGTATTATTAGACATGCAGGCGCAACCAATATCGATATATTTTTCAGCCAAAGCTTCATAAACATCTTTATTTTCTTCATCAACTAATCGTTCAACAGCCTTGGCAACTGTGCAATTTTCAAAACCAACGATCGTTCCACCATTTTCTTCGATAGCACGGATAACTTTTTCAGTCACACCGCCCATCGGTGAGCCTGTGATCAAAATTCTAGGTTTGCCATCTGATTGATGCTTTTCGGGATAGTGTTCTAGGATTGTTTCAGTTGTTTGATCTAGTTTTTTGATTAGACTTGTCTTATCAAACGTATAATTTGCGCCATAGATCACCTTAAAAATCTCTGAGCCTTCAATTGCTGGCGGATTTAATTTGCCTAGTCCGTAAAAGTTTTTTCTAGCCGTACGTTCTTTATTTTTAAGACGGATTGCGGATTGGATTTTCTCTGCTGTAATCGTTACGCCAAGAAAATCTTCTAATTTTTCTTTGAAACGAAAGATTTCATCTTTCCACAATTCAAAGGCGGCAGCTGAATTTCGTGCATTAGGTAAATTCATTAAATAAAGTGGTTTGAATTCTTCCATGTACTCGTACATTTTTTTCTTGCCGTCACAGGTCGTTTCGCCTACCACTAAATCGGAAAAATAAAAGAACGGACACTTATCTGTTTTGCCAAAACCATAACTGGATTTGATCAATGGACAAAGATTTCTAGGTAAGTCTTCTTCAGCAGCTGAGATTGTTTCATCCGATGTAGAACAAAGACTGATTTGGACTGCATCAGCGGCCAACACAATTTCTTCTGGCATAAACGTACAATAAACACCCACGACTGGAATGCCTTGTTCTTTTAGTTCTTTGACTTTGATAAATCCCTGACGTCTAGCATCATCAAACTCGACAAAAATTTCTGGTAGCTCTGTCCTAATTTCCATACAATACCTCCCTAAAGTCTTTTACACCTACTGTGCATTCGTAAGGATTGTTTTAACTTGTTCCGAAGTTGGCTCGACATGGTAAAATAATGCATAAAATTCTTTGATCTGCTCTTCGATATTGATTTGGTAATGCTCTGGATAAATCAATTGTCCCAACCATTCTATGCCTATCATTCGGTTTACAGATGGGGGCGAACCCATAAAATTATAAGGGGCTGTCGGTACCTGGTAAACCTTACCTGATTTGACAGCAGTCAATTCTTGCCAGGATGCATCTGAATTGATCAATTCATACACATCTTTTGAATCAGCTATAATATAATCTGGTTGCCACTGAATCAGTTGTTCCATCGATATTACTGTCCCGCCACCTTTTGAAACAATATCTACATCCACAGCAGCATTTTTTGCACCCACTTCATCAAGTACCTGAGCATGAAATGAACCTGCTGCATTGGTATTCAATCCGGCATTTCCAGAAGCGTAATACACCGTTTTTTGCTCTGATTCTTTCAGTGACGAGCGTGCTTGAGCTGCTTGTTTTAAAACAGTTTCGCAATACTTACTGAGTGTTGCTGCTTCTTTTTTATTTCCTAGAAGTTCACCGAGCTTTTGATAAGTTTCCGGCATACTTTTTAGGTTTGCTTCGATAAAAATTGTTGGAATATTGATTTGATCTTGCAAGTTGTCCATATCTTCTTTGACCGTTTTTTTCACTTCACCGATATCAATGATCACATCTGGTTCGGCTGCACTCAATGCTTCCATATTTAGACTGGCATTTTTTCCATAAAACTGACCAAATTCTGGTAATGATTGATATTTTTTATCAATGAATTCTTTTGCTTCAGTTGAAAACGGGCTAGCTAAACCAACTAATAAATCTGGTGAATTTGTATACAGTACGATTTGTGCTAGTGGACCTGATGGTGCAATTTTTTTGATTTTTGCGGGTATCACGACTTCTCGATCAGCAGAATCTACAAAAACGTGTGTCTCTTTTGATTCTACTTTTTCAGTACTCACAATTGACTCTGTTTTTTCGGCTTCATTTGTGTTCTTCGTTGAGCAGCCTATCAACATTAGAACTGCTATACTTAATACAAGAAGCCATCTAGATTTCTTTTTCATTAATGTACATCCTTTCTATTTTTTGTCGGCAAACAAATTTTCTGTTCACACTGTGTTAATTTATGGACTGTAATTGGCACCTGATAAATAGATTCTAATTGCTGACTCGTCAGGATTTCTTCTGGTCGGCCTTGATTTGTCAGCTGACCAGCTTGTAAAATCATTACATAATCAGCGTATTGGAGTGCATGATTTGGATCATGAGTTGACTGAACAATCAAAAAGCCCTCCGCTGCTAGTTTACGGATCATTTCTAACACCATGATTTGATTACCGTAATCCAAATTAGCGCATGGCTCATCCATAATAATGATTCGACTTTGCTGGGCAACTGAACGGGCGATGATTACTAGCTGTTGTTCTCCACCACTGATTTGCGAATAAATTCGATTTCTTAAATGAGTAATACGCAATGTTGCTAGTGCTGCATCGGCTAAATCATTTTCAGCTTGACTAGGTTGCTGGTAAGGTTTAAGCCGTGCAGTTGTGCCCATCAGCACCATTTCGAAAACAGTAAAATGAAATACTCCTCTTTGTTTTTGCGGAATATACGAAATGAGCTGGGAAAGTTCATTTCGAGCACAAGCTTGAATTGATCGATCGTTGATTTTAATACATCCAGCGCTAGGCTGTAAAATTCTTAGCAAGCATTTAAATAAGGTGCTTTTGCCTACACCATTTTTTCCTAGTAAACAAACCGATTGACCGTAGCTTAGTTTAAATGAAATATTCTGCAGTATTGGTCGTTGCTTATAAGCAAACCCTAGATTTACTACTTCTAACATAGGAATCCCTCCAACTCATGATCTCACCGAACGATTATTTTTCGCGATCAGCAATAAAAAAATCGGTGCGCCAATAAACGATGTCAATATCCCGATTGGTATTTCACTTGTAGCTAGCATCCGGGAAAAATCATCTACAATCAGTAAAAAAGTGCCGCCTAGTAACGCTGTAACAGGAATACTGTAACGATAATCATTACCAATCAACATTCTAGAAAAATGAGGTACTACTAGTCCCACCCAACCAATCAAGCCACTGACAGAGACCGCACTTGCTGTGATCAAGGTTGCCGCTAGAATCAAAATCACTCTTAAAATACGACTATTTACGCCTAAGCTCAACGCTTCCTCTTCACCTAAAGAAATAATATTCAAACGCCAACGTAACAAAAAAATTGGAACCATCCCTACTAAGATCAATGGTGCTGCAAACTGAACATTCTGTATTTTGATTGAAGCAAGACTCCCCATCAGCCAATAAGTGATTGCCGGTAATGTATTGGTCGGATCACCGACTAACTTTAAAAACGAAACGGCTGAAGAGAAAAGCGAACCGATCATCATACCGATCAAAACCATATTCAATACAGAATCGGTTCGTAAAAATCTACTCACTAAAAGAACTGCAGCCACTGCTAGCAAGCCAAAAACAAAAGACAATGAAATGACTTGTTCATAGGTGAAAGAAAAAAATAACCCGATTGCTGCACCAAAAGCTGCACCTTGTGAAGCTCCTAGAATATCCTGAGAAATCATTGGATTTTGAAATAACGCTTGATAGGTTGCACCAGCTACCGAAATCCCTCCGCCAATCACTACCGCCATGATAATTCTAGGAAAGCGAATCTTAAACAAAATCGTTTCAACCTGACTACTCCACGTTTGCTCAAGTGGAATGACTTTATTTCCAACTGCCCGAAAAAAATCAGTTACTGAGATTGAAAATTTTCCTAAAAAAAACGACAGGCTAAGCACAACTAAAAAAAGTAGTAGTGATCCCCAAATAACGATTTTTTTCTGATTGACGTTTGACAGCTTATTTTTCACTGAAATCACTCCTATTTTTGAGCAATTTTACTTTGCGGATTCTGCTCGTTTTTCAATTAATTCTCCTGCAACACTAATAGCGAGTTCAGCTGGAGTTTCTGCTTTTATTTTTAACCCGATTGGCATGTTTAAACGCTCGATTTCCTTCATTGAAAAGCCGCTTTCTTTTAGTCGGCTAATTTGGACCGCAATCTTTCTTCTACTCCCCATCACACCGATATAGTGTGCTTTTGTTTTCAATAATTGTTTTGACAGTTCAAAATCAAATTGATGTCCGCGCGTCATTACAATCGCATAATCTACTTCTGTTATTTGAATCGACGCTTCAATATTTCCCAAATCTATAACCATTCGCTGATCGGCCTCTGGAAAAACAGCTTCTGTTAAAAGTTGTTCACGATCGTCTAGAACAACACAATAAAAGTCCAATGTTTTTAAAATTGGAACTAACGCTTGTGCAACATGACCTGCCCCAAAGACAAAAACTTTCCCCCTTTGCAGTAAAGATTCGATCAAATAAACTTGGCTATTGACTGTTACTATTGAGACCCCTTGATTGAAAGGTTCTTCTTGCAGCTCAGTTGCTACTCGTCCTACTAAACCTGTCTCTAAACTATAGAAACCAATGGCGTTAGATTTTCCTCCATTTAGTTCAGTGATCAGCCAACATTGCTGATTACTTTCAAAATGCCGTCTAATTTCTACACAAATATCAGAAATAACTGGATCTAGCCAAGAACAGTATTGAAAATAAAGCGCAACATTTCCTCCGCAAATCATGCCCAAATCTGCCACATCATTTGGCGCTAAAACGAATTTTTCACTCTTTGAGAGCTTATTTTCCAATACCTCTTGCGCAATTTCCTCTGCTCGAAATTCGACTGCCCCCCCACCAATCGTTCCTTCCAAGCGACCTGTCTTAGCAATTAACATCCGCGCACCCGCACCTCTTGGCGTCGAACCCGAACTTGCAGTGACGGTCACTAAAACTGTATCTTCCTTTTGCTCGATTGCTTCCTTTAATCGCAGAAAAAGTTCTTTCATCCTCTTTCCTCCATCTCCTTTGTTTCTGGATTCAGCTCATCACAAAAAATTTCCGCAAAATATTGATTCGTGATTTGATAAGTCTTTTTTTGAAAAAGCAGAAATTTTGCGGTTAAACGTTTCCCATGAATCGTTACGGTTGAGCCTCCTCCATTACTGCCGCCGACACTTTTATCGATCAAAGGATACCCTAGCTCCTCTTCGGCTTTTTTGATCATTCGCCAAGCTTTGTTATACGACATTTTCATTTGTTTAGCTGCTGTATTCAGCGAACCCGTTTGGGAAATTCGCTGGAGCAGTTCGACCACACCAGGTCCAAAAAAAATTCGACTCGTTCGTAATTTTAAATTAAGTGTATAATCAAAAGCTTTTTGTTCCTCCATTCCCTAACCTCCTTCGTTATACTTGAAAAAGATAACGGCAATCAAAAAAATTAATTGTTAAGAAAACCGCTCAACTGCTTTTGGACCACTTGAAAATTATTGCCGTTTAACGTGACAATCTGTCCTTTGTCTTTACAGATTTCTTGTTTTAATGCGACTCTTTGCCAATCAATTTCCAGTTTTTCTCTCATCTGTTGTTTTTGTCTTTGATAATTCGCTTCTGATTTAAAGACACCAATAATTTTCTTGGGTTGTCGCATCACTGCCAATAGCGCTTCTCTAAAAGATTTTGCTAATAGTTCTACTCCGCCGATTTCATCCAATAAAATAATCTCTGCTGCACTTAATTGGGCTTCCTTTAATAGCTCAAGACCAAACGTTTCAAATACTTTGAGGTTCCTAGTTCGTTTTCCATTTTCAGTTTGAATGAAGCAATGCTCTGGTACCTCCTGCAGATCTGGCTGATCTTCAAGCAACTCTTTTGCTTCTCTCAGTTCAAAGCCTACGATTTCTCCCTGATCATTTATCTGCCGTTTGACATAAAAACCGCTGACTGAAAAATTTCCGGCTAAAATTACTTCTTTCAATAAGGTCGACTTTCCAATCAATTTATCCCCTTCTAAAAAAAACTTTGTCATCGTCTATGTTCCTTTACTTAATCGATTTCTAAAAAACAATGCAAAAGACAAATCAATTTTATTCATTTATCTTTTGCATCTTTTTTAAAAAGATATTCTTTCTCGTTATTCGATTGCCAGTTGTTTTTCTTCTTTAAGTACCACATTCAAAATAACTGCAACAATCGTCGTCAAAATGACTTCTGAATTTCCAAAAATGGTTGTTACCCAAGGTGGAAAGCCACTCAAACAGCCTACCGACAATGTCACGCCGATACCAAAAGCCAAAGCAATTCCTACAACACCAGTATTTCTAGGCGTTAATTCTTGTGTTGATATCATCCGGACCCCAGTCATCGAAATCGAGGCAAACACCGAAACTGTTGCACCACCGATTACTGCATATGGGATTGTTGTCAAAATCGAGGCAACTTTTGGAACAAAACCTGCGATTAGTAAAATAACTGAGGCGAAAACCATAACATATTTATTGATTACCCTAGTTACGGTAACGAGTCCTACATTTTGACCAAAAGTAGCAACTGGTACTGAACCGAAAAAGCTACCAATAAAATTAGTTAGTCCGCTTCCCATGATTCCCCCAGAAAGTTCTTTATCTGTTGGTTCCCGATCCATCGCACCGACAGTTGTTGCAGTAAATTGACCAATTGCTTGAACCGCATCAACAATAAACATCACTACTAAGGTCAAAATCGGAACAATTTGAAAATCCAAACCAAAATAAAACGGCGTGATCACCTGAAATACGGATGCCTCTTTGACTGGAGTAAAATTGACCATTCCTAAAACTAAAGAAACGATATAACCAATGATCATCCCATTTAGAATAGACGACAATTTAAGAAAGCCTTTTGAAAAATAATTAAAATAAAATACCACGCCAAAAGTCAACAACGCTACTAACCAGTTCTGTGCTGAACCAAAATCTGAACTTCCAGCTCCTCCTGCCATGTATTTAATTGCCACAGGAAACAGTGATAAGCCAATACTCAAGATGACTGTTCCCGTAACAAGTGGCGGAAATAAGATACGGATTTTTTTTATTGATAACCCGACAATAATCACTAAAATACTCCCGACTAACTGAGCCCCAAAAATCGCTGCGATTCCAAAATCTCCCCCAATTGCCATTAAAATCGGGACATAGGCAAAACTTGCACCCATCATGACTGGTAACCTTGACCCGACTTTACCAAAAATCGGAAAAAGTTGAATAAACGTTGCTACGGCAGAAAAAATCAGTGACGTTTGAATCATGATCGTCGTGTCACTTGAGCTTAGATTACAAACTTTCGCAATCATGATTCCTGGTGTAACGATTCCTACCACTGCTGCTACTACGTGCTGTAAGCCCATTGGAAGGGCTTCTTTGATCGATAACTTGGCATCATACTCAAACAATGCCTTTTCTTCTTTTTCACTCATAGGCAAGTTTCCTTCTTCACTTTTTATTTTAAAAAGGACTGCACTTATCCGAGTCTTAAAATCCGCAACCCTTTTCTTTGATCAGAAATTATTCAAAAATTAATTTTTGACTGCGATTGCTTCTATTTCAAAAAGTCCACTCTTAGGTAATTCGCATACCTCTACGCAAGAACGAGCGGGAAGAACATTTGCGAAATATTTTCCATAAATATCATTAATTTTAGCGAAATCAGACATGTTTTTTAAAAAGACTGTTGTCTTTACAACATGGTCATACGTCATACCCGTTTCTTTTAGAATTGCTCCTAAGTTGATCAAGGCTTGTTCTGCTTGTTGTTCAACTGTTTCTTGCATTTCTCCACTCGCTGGATCCAATCCTAATTGACCAGAGATGTATTGGGTTTGTCCAGCTAAAACTGAATGGGAATAAGGCCCTACAGCGGCTGGAGCATTTGCTGAATTGATCATTTGGTTTGTCATCGACTCACTCCTTCACTTACTTCTTTTAAGTTATTGCTCAATGATCGTTCCCGTTTTCCCGACGATACCGTCTTTGGCTTTTTCTAATAATGTGATCAGTGTTTTACGACCTGGTTTTGATTCAGCAAATTGGATTGCTGCTTCAACTTTCGGCAACATTGAACCTGGTGCAAACTGACCAGCTGCTGCATGTTTCTTCATTTCAGCCGTTGACACTTGGCTCAATTCTTTTTGCGTTGGTTTTCCAAAGTCGACACAGACTTTTTCGACTGCTGTTAAGATAATCAGCAAATCGGCATCGACCATTTCAGCTAATAGTTCACTACAGAAATCTTTATCGATAACAGCTGCGATTCCGCTTAAATGATTGCCTTCTTTCACTACTGGAATTCCGCCGCCACCGCAAGCAATCACCGTTTGCCCTGAATCGATCAGAGTCGTGATCGTTTTTATTTCAACAATTTCTTTTGGTTTTGGCGATGCTACAACTTGGCGATAACCACGCCCAGAGTCTTCAACAACGCTAACCTGTTTTTCTTTTACAAGTTGGTCCGCTTCTGCTTTAGACATAAAGCGTCCGATTGGTTTAGCTGGATGATCAAACGCTGGATCTTTTGGATCAACAGCGACTTGAGTGATCACGGTACCAACAGGTTGATTTAAATTGCGGCTCAGTAGTTCTTCTCTTAATGCATTTTGTAAATCATAGCCAATGTAGCTTTGACTCATCGCCACACAAACCGACAATGGAATCGTTGGATATTTCGCTGGATCACTTAATGAAAGTTCTTCCATTGCTAATTGAATCATACCGACTTGAGGACCGTTTCCATGAGACAAAATAACTTCATAGCCTGCTTCAATCAAATCTGCAATGGCTTTTGATGTTTCTTTGACTGCGGTCATTTGTTCTGTTAAATTATCGCCTAGCGCATTTCCGCCAAGAGCGACCACCACTCGCTTTACCATTCAGCGATTCACCTCATTTCAATTTTATCGTTATTTTTATTTATTGATTATTTTAAAAGTAAGATGCTTTCTCTCAATAAATCACATCGATGATCGTTAAGTAAACCCTGTACTTTGCATGAAGTGGTCAGAATCTGTGGACAGCAGATTCTTTTAAGTCAGCGTTATTCTTAACTGATAGTATTTATAAATGGACTTGGAAAGGTCTTATTATCATTTCTAGTTTTTGAAAAGAGAACACATTATTTTATTTACAGCTATCATCATCAATAGAAAAAGCATCTCACTTCATGCCAGTGATTGATTGTTACTTATTTTACTTCTCTAGGTGTCGCTTTTTTTTCAAGCTCTTTTAACGTTGTTTGCGGACTCTTCACTTTACTCAAGAAAATCATTGCCGCAATGATATATGGTTTGTAGCTTGCTTCTTTGTATAGTTCCACACGGTAACGATCAAAGACAGAGGCTTCAACTTCACCTTCTTCACAACTTACGCCTGTGATATCGGCAGGTAAGCAGTGCATGTACAAGGCTTTTCCATCTTTCGTTGTTTTCATCAATTCTTCTGTACATTCCCAATCTTTGTGGTTGGTATTTTGAGCGAGCAATTCTTTTTCTAACTTATCAATACCGGCTTGGTCACCTTCACCGTATAATTGTGTCCGTTTTTCCATTGCGGCAAACGGTGCCCAGCTCTTAGGATACACAACATCCGCATCTTTAAAGGCTTCAGCCATACTGTTTGTTTTGGTAAATGAGCCACCAGCTTCAGCTGCATTTTTCTTCGCTACTTCTTCAACTTCTGGCATGATTTCATAACCTTCTGGATGCGCTAAGACAACATCCATACCTAGACGTGTCATTAATCCAACAATTCCTTGCGGTACTGACAATGGTTTCCCATAAGAGGGTGAATAAGCCCACGTCATCGCGACTTTTTTGCCTTTTAAGTTTTCGACTCCACCAAATTCATGGATCAGATGCAGTGCATCGGCCATTGCTTGAGTAGGGTGATCGATATCACATTGTAAGTTGACTAATGTTGGGCGTTGTTCTAACACACCATCTTTATGTCCTTCTTGCACAGACTCTGATACTTCGCGCATATATGTGTTTCCTTTACCAATATACATATCATCACGAATTCCGATAATATCTGCCATAAATGAAATCATGTTCGCTGTTTCACGAACGGTTTCACCATGAGAAATTTGGCTTTTTCCTTCATCTAGATCTTGTACTTCTAAACCTAAAAGGTTACAAGCAGAAGCAAAGCTAAAACGAGTTCTTGTAGAGTTATCACGGAATAATGAAATCCCTAAACCACTATCAAAAATTTTCGTTGAAATATTATTTTCACGTAAATAACGTAACGTATCAGCAACAGTGAAGACTGCCTCTAATTCATCACGTGTTTTTTCCCATGTTAAGAAAAAGTCGTTTTCATACATTTTATCAAATTCTAATTTGTCCAATTTTGCAATATAGTCGTTAAAAGTTTCCATGTCATTTCTCCTCTATATGAATAATACGATAGCCGATATTCTAACGTCCTTTACTCATCAGAATATCGGTTCGTTTTTCCCATGTATTTTTTTCAATGCTGATTAGTTATTTTCGCAATAGACAGTTGGTAATGCAGCATAGACTGCGGCACAACGAACTAAATCATCTTTCCATGTTTTTTCATTTGGCGCATGCGCTTGTGCTTCAGCACCTGGTCCAAAGCCAATACAAGGAATACCGTTACGTCCCATGATCGATACACCATTTGTTGAGAAGGTCCATTTATCTAATAGAGGACGAGCTTTACGCATATCAATCGTTTCTTTTGAGCCTTCACGTTCTTCGCCGTAAAGATTTCTATGTGTTTCCATCAAGGCTTTCGTCACGCCATGTTCTTCTGGGATCACCCAAGTTGGGAAGTAACATTCGATTGGATAAGTTAAACCTGTATATGATGGACGGTCATAGTCATACATTGAAACGACTACATCTTCCCCATATTTTTTAACTGCTGGTAGATTACGGATCTCATCTAAACAACTTTCCCATGTTTCACCAGCAGTCATACGACGGTCTAACGACACAGTACAACCATCTGCTACCGCACAACGGCTTGGTGATGAATGGAAAATTTGTGAAGCTGTAACTGTTCCTTTTCCTAAGAAACGTGCTTCTTTCCATTCAGGGTTATATTTTTCATCAAGCATGCGTACAAGGCCTCTGATTACAGTACTTTCAGTATCCCCATTATTGTTTAACGCACGCACATCTTGTAAAATGTCGGCCATTTTATAAATCGCATTATCCCCACGTTCAGGAGCTGATCCATGACAAGATACCCCTTTGACTTCAACTTTGATTTCCATACGACCACGTTGACCACGATAGATTCCACCATCTGTTGGTTCAGTTGAAACCACAAATTCTGGGCGGATACCATCTTCTTTGATGATATATTGCCAGCATAGACCATCACAATCTTCTTCCTGTACAGTAACAGTTACTAATGCTGTATATTTTTCATTTAATAAGCCTAAATCTTTCATGATTTTCGCACCGTAAACAGCTGAAACGATCCCGCCTTCTTGGTCAGAGGTACCACGTCCGCCAATTTCTGTATCTGTTTCATAGCCATCATAAGGATCAAATTCCCAGTTACTCATTTCACCGATACCCACTGTATCCATATGACCATCAAAGGCGATCAATTTTTTACCCGTTCCCATGTATCCTAGTAAATTTCCTTGAGGATCTACTTCAATTTTGTCAAAACCTAATTTTGTCATTTCGGCTTTAGCACGATCCATTTTTGCGCCTTCTTCAGCACTTTCTCCTGGAATTTTGACTAAATCACGTAAAAACTTGATCATGTCCTCTCTATAACCTTCTGCTGCTTCGTTAATTGCTTTGAAATCCATTTATATTACCTCCATAAGATTTTTTTATAGTTATCTGGATCTGTGTCGCCTTCTGTTGAGAACATTAGGACGCTTGAATTTTCATCAAGCTCTAGTGCCTCACGTAACTCTTTGTATTCATGATCTTGCATAGCAGTTGCAACTAAGCCCATTGCGACTGCTCCTGATTCACCTGAAATCACTTGAGGGTCACCTTTTAATGGTGCTCCAAGCATTCTCATCCCTTTTTCTGAAACCCAGTCAGGTGCTGAAACAAAGACTGCAGTGTGATTTTCTAAAATATCAAATGAAATCGTGTTTGGTTCACCACAAGCTAAACCTGCCATGATTGTTTGAAGATCCCCTTCAACAAAACGAATCTTGCCATCTTTTTCAATCGCTGATTTATATAGACAATCCGCTACCTGTGCTTCGACAACGACCATTTTAGGCGGGTTATCAGGGTAAAGATTAGCAAAATAACCAACAACAGCTCCCGCTAAGCTCCCGACACCAGCTTGAACAAAAACATGTGTGGGACGCTGATTCCCAGCTTCTTCTAATTGTTTAGAAGCTTCTAGCGCCATCGTTCCATAACCTTGCATGATCCATGTTGGAATTTTTTCATAGCCGTCCCACGCAGTATCTTGCACCATGACACCGTTTTCAGTTTCTTCAGCCATCTTGTTAGCCATTCGCACACATTCGTCGTAATTGACTTCTTCAATGGTAACTTTTGCGCCTTCTTTTTCAATGTTTTCTTTACGCGTTTGTGTTGAGCCTTTAGGCATCAATACAACTGCTTTTTGCCCTAATTTATTCGCTGCCCAGGCAACTCCACGCCCATGATTTCCATCTGTCGCCGTGAAAAATGTTGCTTGACCAAATTCATTCCGAAGTGTATCGGACGTTAACACATCATAAGTCAAGTCTGCAACATCTTTTCCTATTTTTTCTGCAATATAGTTGGCCATAGCGAATGATCCACCAAGCACTTTAAATGCGTTCAAACCAAAACGATAGGATTCATCTTTGACAAAAAAATCTTTTAGTCCTAAATGCTCAGCCATATTTTTTAATTCAGCTAATGGCGTCTGATTGTATTGAGGGAAACTACGATGAAAAGCTAAGGCTTTTTCGATTGCTTCCTTTGACATCAGTGTTAAATACTGATCATCTGTTTTAGGCATTTCATTTGCCGTCCATTTTATTTTTTCCAAAAAATTTTCCCCTCCATCTTTTTATTTAAATCAACATCGGTTGATTGATTCTGTTAGTGAGTCTTTGAGATTTTTCGGAAAATAAATTTTCCTTGTCTCTCTGCGATAACTTGTCCGTGTTCAACTACTTTTTGACCTCTTAAATAGACGGATCTTGCATGGCCTTTTGTCTGCATGCCATCATAAGGGGTGTAGTCGACATTTTGAAGTTGCGTTGTTGCTGAAATAACCCCCGCCGTATTCGGGTCCCAAATAACGATATCCGCATCACTGTCTACTTGAATGATCCCTTTTTGCGGATACAGTGCAAATTGTTTGGCAATATCTTCTGAAAGTAAGCCGATCATACGCTCTAAACTGATTTTGCCAGTTGTTACCCCGTAGGTATAAATAAGCTCTGGGCGAGTCTCAACACCTGGCATGCCATTTGGAATTTTACTAAAATCGTTTTTTCCAATTGTTTTTTGCTCATTAAAATTGAAACTACAATGATCGGTTGAAATCGTATTGACTTGACCGTTGATCACACCATCCCATAATGCGTCTTGATCACAGATTCTTCGCAATGGCGGTGAGCAGACATATTTTGCCCCTTCAAAACCAGGCCCATCATACAAATGATCATCTAAAACTAAATATTGAGGGCATGTTTCCACATAGACTTTTTGATTGCAAGCTCTTGCTCGTTTGACAGCTTCCAATGACCGCTTTGTGCTTAAATGAACAATATTAACCGGCAAACCAGCTAAATCTGCAATCATTAAGTAGCGTTCTACCGCTTCTGCTTCAACTGAATCTGGTCTGGTCAATGGATGATAATGTGGGGAAAGTTTACCTTCAGCTACAAATTGGGCAATCATTTCATTGACCATATCCCCATTTTCACAATGAACTCCCAGCATCGCTTGATACTTACGAATCTCTCTCATTGCTTCAAAAATTTCAGCATCTTTGGTTCTTAAATTGTCATAAGCCATGTACATTTTAAATGAAGTGATTCCAACATCGATCATTTCTTTGATTTCTGCTTTGATACTAGGATTCCATTCTATGATCGACATATGATAAGTGTAATCACAAGAGCTGTTTCCCTGAGCTAAATGGTCCCAAGCCTTTAGGCAGTCTTGTAAAGAACTGCCTTTACTTGGTGTTGCCATATCGATCACAGTTGTTGTACCTTTGGCAACAGCTGCCTTACTGCCCGTATAAAAATTATCTGCAGTACCCATCGATCCTTTGCCATTATTTAGCTCCAAATGGGTATGAGCATCGATAAATCCTGGTAGTAAAAAGTACCCTGAAACATCTTCCACTGTAGAACCTGCAGCTGTTAAATTTGTACCCATTTCAACGATTTTCTCGCCATCGATTCTTACATCTACTTGACGACGAGCCTTTGCGGAGACGACTGTTCCGCCTTTTAAAAGAATAGACATTTTTTAACCTCCATCATTCAGAAGTTGTTTTTGCGCAACTTATGTCTTTTTACATTTGCATACAGTATTCATAGTCTTTGATCATCGTATCCATTAAGTCGATGATATCCGCTGGAATATCTAATCCTTGGGCATCTAAACGAATCATTGAGGTATTGCCCCATAAACGAACAAGACACGTCTTTTCTCTTGGATCGATAACATAGAAACCAGAATTCGTGCTATTTTCAAAATCGGCTTCTGTATTGAATAGCGTGAATTTATCTTTATAAGGTGCACTTGCGTATGGACAGAAAGTCTCGCAGTTGCCGCATTCATTGCACATCCGATCGACATGGACGATTTGTGGTTGCGGTTGCCCTTTAACATTTACCACAATGTTTGCTCTATTTGGACAAACATCCATACAAGATTCACAGATCGTTGAGCATTCTAAACAATTACTTGCTTGCCCACAAAGCGCTTCATTTGTTTCTAACACGCCTCGCTTATTACGAACAGACGCTACATTTTGATTAAGATTCGTTCGTTCATAGTGATCATTATGGATTTGGCAAATGTTCCCTGCAGCTTTTGTTGCATCAGCTATCGCTTCAACAATGGTTGCAGGTCCAAGATTTGCGTCCCCAATCACATAAACATCTTTTAAGTTCGTTTCAAGCGTTTCTTGATTTGAGACAACTTTTCCGTATTGATCCGTTGTGATTCCGATCGTTTGATAAAAGTCTGTATCCACTTTCTCACCAACTGCCGCAATCACAGTATCAGCTGGAACTTCTGTAAATTCACCTGTAGCTACTGGTCTGCGACGCCCAGAATGATCGCGTTCACCTAAGCGCATTTTTTCACAAGTTAGTAGACCGTCGTCTAATTTAATTGGTGCTAGCAGTTCTAGGAATTCTACACCATCTTCTAAAGCAAAATACAATTCTTCCTCATCTGCAGGCATATTCCGTTTGTCTCGACGGTAAACAACTGAAACTTTTTTCACACCTGGCAAGGTAGTAGCTGCTCTAGCACAATCCATCGCTGTATTTCCACCACCGACAACAACGATTTGCTCACCATAAGGGTTTATTTGAGGATTTTCACGATTTACCTTTAAAAATTCTAATGAGTTTAAGGTTTCTCCGGTTTCTAAGCTCAGCTTGCCATGTTTCCACGCACCGATTGCGTAGATAATATTGGTATAGCCTTGTTCACGTAAGGCTTCAATAGATGGCGCAGCTTGCCCGGTCCTAAATTCGGCTCCCATAAACTTAGCCATCTCAACATCATTTTGGACAGATTTCATTGAAATTCTAAATTCTGGTACGATCTGGCTACAAACACCACCAATCGTATCGGCTTTTTCAAATACAGTAACCGGCATCCCTTCACGAGCAAGTAAGAATCCGGCAGATATTCCCGCTGGTCCACCACCGACTACAGCTGTTTTAGGTGCATTTTCTTTAAGCATTGGTTTTTCCATTCCAGCCATTAATTCATCGTATGCGTGTTCTGCTGCCTCTAATTTTGCTTCACGAATTTTGATTGAGCCTTCATAAAACTGACGGGTACACTTTGTCATACATGGATGAGCACAAATTGTTCCAGTAATAAATGGTAATGGATTTTTATCTACAATTACTTTTAAAGCCTCTAAATAGTTTCCTTCGCTCACAAAACGAAGATAAGCTGGAATATCCTGATTGATTGGGCAACCACCGTCACTACGACAAGGAGCTGTGTAACAATTGGTCAAGGGAACCGTCGTACGTAGTTTAGGGCTCTCTGGCAGTTTGATTGATTTTTTATAACGTGCTTGCGTTTTTGCTTTTTCAACAATGCTTGCTACTTTTTCTAAGTTTACTTGAACTTGGGTTGGATACGGCGATTCTCCCAATAAATTAGCGACTTGGTTCATCCGTTGATAGCCACCTGGTTTCAAGAGTGTCGTGGCCATCGTGATCGGCCAAATTCCAGCATCAAAAATGTCTTTGATATTGAAAATATCCGCGCCTCCAGAATAAGAAATCTGCAGCTTTCCGTCAAAAGCATCTGATAATTTTTTAGCTAAAGAAATACTTAATGGGAATAATGAGCGTCCTGACATATACATTTCATCCCCAGGTAGTTCCTCTTCAGCAATACCAACAGGAAATGTGTTGGTGATCTTTACGCCAAAATTTAACCCTTTATTGTCCGCCAAAGCTTGAAGACGTTTCAACATCGGCACTGCGTCTTCAAATTGTAAATCTTCGACAAAATGATGATCGTCAAAGACCATGTAGTCAAATCCTAGTTCATCCATAGTTTGACGTGTATATTCATAGCCTAACATCGTTGGATTACACTTAATAAATGAATTCAAGCCTTTTTCTTTTAATAAGTAGGTCGTGATCCGTTCAATTTCATCTGATGGACAACCATGCAGTGTAGAAAGCGTGATTGAACGGCAAAGTTTGGGACTGATTGCTTCAATATACTCTTTATCAATTTTTTTAAATTGTGGTAAATATTTATAAGCTGCTTCAAGACATTCTTGCCAAATCGGTGTCTTTTCAGCATTTTGCATATCTGTAATATACTTATCCACTTTCGGTGACTGAATTCCCGCCAAATCATAGCCCACACTCATATTGAAAATAAAGCCGTCTGGATCGCCTAAGTCAAGCTCTTTACTAAGCAATTTTAAAACAAACCAACCTTTGACATATTCATCATACGCCTGTGGAACCCGCAACTCGGTTGACCATTCTACGTTATAGCATTCATCTGCAGCTGTAATACACGGCTTACTAACTGGCAAGTCTTCTCCATCAATCACTTGAACCGTTTTCACTTCAAAAAATCGTGAACCAGTTAAATAAGAAGCAATAATATTCTGCGATAATTGCGTATGCGGTCCTGCAGCTGGCCCGCAAGGTGTTTCCATTTTTTCACCAAACAAAGGCAATGTTTTACTTGGATCGGCTTTATAAAACTTTCTTATACCAAAAATAGTTGCTTCGTTTTTGTATTCATTTAAAATCCAGTTCAATAACCCATCAATCGAAATCGGGTGCATGATGTCACTCATGTTTGTCACTCCTTTTTTATTTTTCTAAGCTAGCGTTGACTAGCGATTAATTCTGCTCCAAAGCGATTGTGCTTGTATCTGCGCATCATGCCAAAGCTTTTCTTCATCAATCCCTTGCACTTCCCGATTTCTCATCCGAATTTCGCCATTGATGATCGTATCTGTAACTACTCCGCCATTCATGCCAAATAAAATATGAGCATTGTAATTATCTTTCGTCATAGGTGTCGGTCCTTTATAATCCAACACAATCACATCTGCTGCTGCCTCTACTTCTAAAGCACCTAATTTCTTTTCAAAATAGCGATTGGCCATTTGCGGATTATTATTGAACAACATTTGTGGTATTTCTGCCCAGGCAGCATTGGGATCTGCTAGATGATGTTTATGGATAAGGTTGCCAACTTTGTATGATTCTGTCACATCATTGGTATAACCATCTGTTCCAAGTCCCATTAAAATACCATACTCATTGAGCATGCGCATTGCTGGCGGACATCCCACTGCATTTCCCATATTTGATTCTGGGTTTGTGACAACCATTGTCTCGGTATCACGTAAGAGCTCCATTTCATGAGGATTAATATGAATACAATGACCTGCCATCGTTTGTTTACCTAAAATACCTAGATCATACAAACGATTTACAATGGGCTTGCCATATTTAGCTAGTGAATCATACACATCAGCAATGTCTTCTGCGATGTGGATATGATACCCCACACCTTCTGGAGTATAGGCTGCACAATGTTCTAACGATTTATCAGATAAAGTGAAGGCCGCATGCATCCCCATCATCGCCTTTTGCATGTCATCTGTACGTGCAGCACTTGCTTTAATAAAATCAGCATTTTCTTTTACAGCTATTTTCATTTTTTCTTCGCCATCTCGATCTGATACTTCATAACATAAACAAGTACGCACACCTAATTCATCCGCGGCATTTGAAAGTTGTGTCAAACTCCCTTCAATTGCGCCATAACTAGCATGATGATCGAATACCGTCGTTACACCGTTTTTGATACTATCCAAGTAAGCAACTTTAGCACTATGATAAGAATCTTCTAAATTCAATGTTCTATCGATACGCCACCATTGCCCTTCCAAAATATCCATAAAATTTTTAGGATGGTAACCATTGATACTTAATCCTCTAGCAAAAGTACTGTAAATATGATTGTGCATATTGATAAAACCAGGCATGATCACTCCGCCTTTAGCATCGATAAATTCAGCTTCCGGAAACTCTTTTCGTAAATCTGTGGTTGTTCCGACTGCTTTTATTTTCTGTCCCTCGATTGCTACACAGCCATTATCAAAGAATGTCCCTTCCTTATCTCTTGTAATTAACCGTCCATTTCCTATTAATAACATCATTGCCCTCCTATAGTTTCATTTTATTTATTGCTAAAATAGAAATCGCTTACAAAAAAGATAGTTCAAACATTCACGAATCAATCGGTATTTGGATAGCATTTTTTGCTCTTTCAGATAACCAAAAAAGCGCTTGCAACCATACTCGTAATGAACTATTTCCCTTATCTCGAATAAATTATACCACTTAACCTAAAAAAAAACAATGCTACCTAAAAATTATTTTTTAGTTCAATATGCCCATTGTCTTGTATTATGATTTACCGCATGATATCATTACACACGGAGATCGTTATATAGCAGATTTTTTTATTCAATACGCTATTGCCTCTCAATTTTCTTCCCAAAATTTAATTAGGCATACATAAAGAAGTACCTAATCAATATTTGATATACCTTCCTATAGAAAGGAGTGAAACTATGCTCTCAGATGAAAAACTAAACTTTCTGACCCAAGTTGCAAAAGCTCTTGCTGGTCAATTCGGTGATAATTGTGAAATCGTTATTCATAAGATTAACGAAAACAATGTAAACAACACGATCGTCTCTATCGAAAATGGCCATGTTTCTTCTCGCCAACTTGGTGATGGACCTTCTCAAGTGGTTTTGGAAGCATTAAAAAAAGACCCTGCTGATTTAATTGACCATGTCAATTATTTAACAAGAACACATGATGGTCGAATTTTAAAATCAAGTACTGTTTATTTCAAAGATAAATCAGGTAGCTTAGATGGTATTTTTGCGATCAATTATGATATTACGGCACTAATAGCTGCTGAATCGACGCTAAAATCACTAATTGCCATTGATGAACAAGAAGATGATAAAGAACCTGACTACATTCCTCAAGACATCAATGAACTATTAGATGACTTGATTGAAGAGTCCGTTAAATTAGTCGGAAAACCGGTTCCTTTGATGACAAAAGATGATAAAATCAAATGCATCCAGTTTTTAAACAGCAAAGGCGCATTTCTTGTGACAAAATCGGGCGATAAGGTTGCTGGATTTTTCAATATTTCTAAATATACGTTGTACAGCTATATTGATGCCAAGTAAAACATTCTCTTATAGTAGGCAGTTGTGTTCTTTTAGAATACAGCTGCCTCATTTTTATTCTTCCTAATATAGTAAGAAAGAGTAAAAGGAATTAATTTTTTTTTTTAATTGTGGTATTATAGATTGAGTTTATTTTTGAATGTAACAACGATAGTTGATATAAATTGGAGGGCACTTTATGGGAATCAGAAGTCACGTAGCGATAGCCGCTGGAAAAACTTCTCAATGGATATTACAAACTTTCTTCAAAGGCGGCAGTAGCTATCCTGGAAAATTAGCGTTAAAAATCGATCCAAAAATTTTGGATACCTTAGCTAAAGATTATGAAATTGTCGTTGTCACTGGTACAAATGGAAAAACGTTGACAACAGCTCTAACAGTGAATATTTTAAGACAAGAATTTGATCATGTACTGACCAACCCAACTGGCGCAAATATGGAACAAGGAATTGTTTCAACTTTCTTATCTGCTAAAAATAAAGGTGCAAAGCAGAAATTCGCCGTTTTAGAAATCGATGAGGCCAGTTTAAGTCGTGTCACAAAATATATTGAACCAAAATTATTTTTATTTACTAATATTTTCCGGGATCAAATGGATCGTTACGGTGAAATTTATACCACCTATAAACTGATCGTAGACGGTGCTGCCGCAGCGCCTAATGCACCGATTCTTTGCAATGGTGACTCCCCGATCTTCAACTCAGTTGAAACGGTCAACCCAAGAAAATACTATGGTTTTAATCACAAAGCGGATGAAGAGCAAATGGCTCATTACAATACAGACGGTTTACTTTGTCCAAAATGTCACCATATTTTACATTATAAAATGATCACTTATGCTAATTTGGGGAAATATTACTGCCCAAACTGCGGTTTCCATCGTCCTGAACTAGATGTTCAATTAACTGAGATGGTCGCAATGGACAATACCTCTGCTGATTTCGTGATTGATGGAGCACAATACAGTATTGCCGTTGGCGGGATGTATAATGTATACAACGCTTTAGCTGCCACCTCAGTTGCTGAACATTACGGCGTTTCTCCTGAAAAGATCAGAGCTGGACTAAACTATGATGAAAAAGTCTTTGGTCGCCAAGAAACAATCAATATCGAGGGCAAATTATGTACCTTAATTCTAGTCAAAAATCCTGTTGGCTTAAATCAGGTCATTGATATGATGGCTCTTGCACCTTACTCTTTCTCACTTGTCTCTTTATTAAATGCGAACTATGCAGATGGAATCGATGTTAGCTGGATCTGGGATGGGGATCATGAGGCATTTGCCCAAATGAATATTCCAGAAGTCATCGCAGGTGGTGACCGTCATCAGGACATGGCTTTACGTTTGAAAGTGGCAGGAATTTCTGAAAACAAATTAAAAGAAATCCCTAATCTAGATGATGTAATTACAGCAATCAAAGAATTACCGACAGAACATGTTTATATTTTAGCTACGTATACAGCTGTTTTACAATTACGTAAATCACTCGCTGCACAAGGTTATATCAAGAGTTAACCTTTCGAAAAAAGATAAATCAGGAATGAGGTAAAGAACAATGCCTAAAGAATTAGTTGTATGTCATTTATATGGAAATTTACTGAACACCTATGGCGACAATGGTAATTTACTGATGTTAAAATACCTTGCCGAAAAAATGAATGTGACTTTCCGTTCTGAAATCATCAGTATTTACGAACCATTTGACCCTAATAAATATGATCTAGTGTTTGTTGGCGGAGGTCAAGATTTTGAACAGCTGATTATTTCAGACGATATCCAAACGAAAAAAGAAACCTTAACTGAATACATTGAAAATGACGGTGTTATGCTCGCTATATGTGGCGGCTATCAATTATTAGGTCATTATTATATGGGCGCTAAAGGCGAAAAAATCCACGGCATCGGTGCTTTGGATCACTATACATTAAGTCAAGATAATAACCGCTATATCGGCGATATCGTGATTCACAATGAAGAATTTAACGAGACTTATTATGGCTTTGAAAATCATAATGGCCGAACATTTTTAGGTAAAGGAGAACGTCCTTTAGGCAATGTCGTAAAAGGAAAAGGTAATAATAACGAAGACGGCTCTGAAGGCGTGATCTACAAAAATGTCTTTGGTTCTTACTTCCACGGACCGATTCTTGCTCGTAATGAAAATCTAGCGCTTCGGTTAATCAAAACGGCTTTAGAGAAAAAATATGATGAACCTTTCAATGTACCTCAAGAAATGCAGACGGTTGAATAAACAAAAAAGTGTTAGGAAAATTTCCTAACACTTTTTTTCTTGAATTTTTTATGCATCAATTCCTGGTTCAGAAGCAATAATCGTCAGATCACCTTCAACACGCCATTTCACAATATCATTCGGTAAAATAAAGCTTGTTCCTTTTGCCAGTTCATAGCTTTCAGTCTTGATTGTCTCTGCGTCCTCAATAATCAAATGACCAACACCTTCGATAACAGTTGCTAATGTATACGGTGCATTTTTCTTCACATTCAATACACCTTTAACTTGCCATTCATAGACATTGAAAAATGGTGTTTTCAAATACGTAATAATGCTTGATTGTCCTTGGTTTTGTTGTTGGATCGATAATTGTGCATCTTTTGCCGGAACTGTCGTTACATCCACTGATTGTTGAATATGCAGTTCTCTAGCATTTCCTTGATCGTCTTTTCTATCATAGTCATACACACGATACGTAGTATCACTACTTTGCTGTGTTTCTAAAATCATGATCCCTTTACCGATTGCATGGATCGTTCCACTTGGCACATAGAAAAAGTCGCCTTTTTTAACAGGCACTTTCTTCAGTAAATCATCCCAGCGTTCTTCTTTGATCATCGCTTCGAGCTCTTCTCGGCTCTTGGCATTGTGCCCATAAATGATCGTTGATCCTGGTTCAGCGTCAATAATGTACCAACATTCTGTTTTTCCCAGTTCGCCTTCGTTAGCCAAACCATAGGCATCATCAGGATGTACTTGTACAGATAAATCATCTTCAGCATCTAAAATTTTAGTCAGTAAAGGAAATACATCTCCCTTGGCATTACCGAATAATTCACGATGATTCGTCCAAAGTTCGTCTAGTTTTTGTCCAGAAAATTCACCATTTTCTACTGTGCTTACTCCATGTGGATGGGCACTGATTGCCCAGTCTTCCCCGATCTTATTACTTGGTAAATCAAAACCGAATACAGTGTGTAAACGATCGCCACCCCAAATTTTTTCTTGGAATACCGGTTTTAAAAATAAAGGTTGCTGCATAGTTTAGAGACTCCCTTCCATTTATACTCGTCAATTATACCACTAAAAAGAAAGCGATTCATCTTTGAATGTTATTTTTTCTTTTAAATAAATACCAATGAGTTCATCTCTTTTTTTAATGTATTCCGCTCTTTTATCCACTGGATGAACTCGATTGGAGAGAAAGACAAACCCTTCCTTCTCCTCAGGATCGATCAATAAAAAAGTGCCAGTATAGCCCGTATGAAATAACAGTGATCGCCCAGATAAATCATCTTTCAAATCCCAACCTAAAGAACGATGTCCTTTTCCATTAGGAGTTTGATCATCTAGTAATGAACGAATTGTACTTTTTTCTAATACGGGAGTTGTCTGATACATTCCGTCATTTAAATACATTGACGTAAATTTTTTAAGGTCAGTCAAATTAGTAAATAGACCCGCATTACCAGCATGTTCCGCTAAAACGAACGCTTTTGGATCATGCGTTTGACCACGAATCAATCCTCTGATAGGATGATTTTCAGTTGGCACAATTTTAGAAGCGTCCGTAGGTAAAAAAAGACTTTCTGTCATATCCAAAGGCTGTAAAACACGCTCTTTAAAAATCTCGATCACTGTTTTGCTTAATACTTCTTCCATCATAAATCCAAGTAAGATTGTTCCAGTATCTGTATAGACTACCTTTTTACCTAAATGTTCACCTGAGCTGACCCGATTATAGGCCGTTTTCAATTCTTCTTTTGATAAAATATCTCGATTTTCAATATAACTCTGAATATCGGATGTGTGCGTTAAAAGATGACGAATCGTTATTTTTTCATCTTCAAAAACTGAGTAATAATTTTTGAATGGAACATCTATGTTGATTATTCCCGCTTCCATTAACTGTAAGACCACCGTTGTTGTACAAACAACTTTAGTTAGCGATGCTACATCAAAAAGGAATGTAGGCTCTAATGACTCAACTGTCGGTAGGATTTGGGCATTTCCCCAGGTGTGATCCTCGGATTTTCCGTTTGCTATAAATGAAAAACTGACACCAGAGAATACCTTCTGATCCATCAATTCTTTGATTTTTTCCTTTGTTTTTTCATACATAATTTGTTTACCTCGTTGCTTTTCGGACTATTTTTGTGGCTTTAATTTCTAACGAACCACCATTCAATCTGGCTAGGATCATAGATCGTTAAAATCGTTAATTTTTTATCAACGAAAAATGCTTGTTGTTGTTCTTCTAAATGGCTTTTTAGCTGTTTCATTTCTGCTTCATGATGTAATGTTAAAACAAAAAAATCCACCCCTAAGGATTCTTCAGAATCGACTTTCGCGCTATTTATTTTGACTGCATCATCTAAATGGATCCAAAAATTTCCATCATTCATTGATAGTGCATCAAGTCGTTTACTCTCAGGAGTCATCCCCAAAATATTTTGGTAAAAAGAATGATGCTTCATTTTATCTTTCACGTTTAGTTTGATTCGATCAAATCTTACTCCAGCAGACAGGCTCGAATACAAGACGTTACTTTTCTGGATCAAGGGTTGTATATCAAGTACTTCAGTGCCAGCTTCCAATTGATCTTTTGCTCCTTGATAACTAACTTCCAGCTCATTTCCCTCTGGGTCTTCTAAAAATACACTCTTGCGTTGTTCTTTTTGTGTTGCTTTCTTAATTGGATAATTATGTGACGTAATTCTTCTCAAAAGGCTGCCAAACTCTTCCTCTGTTGGAATCAACAAAGAAAAGCAGACAGCTTTATCAGAAACTTCTATTGGCTCATCTTCAGAATCTATTTCTTCTAATATCAATAATCGACTATCTTTTTCTTGCGAGCCGAATATTGATAAATTATTCTCTTCTAGCTTCAAAACAAATCCCAACACATTTTTATAAAAGCTAACCATTTTCTCTACATCTTTTATACGAAGAGCAACCGTTTTCACATATACATCTTCTGATAATTGAAACTTTTCCATTCGTCTTCCCCCTCCGAATGTCTCCCTACATTTATTCTAAACATCTCTAGTGATTTCAGCAAGTAAATGCTCTTTTCAAAAAAATAACAAATATAAGAAATTTTTGAGAAAATGCCGTTGCTTTCACCTATACCAATCCAGAAATATTATGATTTTTTTTGACCCCAACTTAATCTATACCGATGTCAAACAAGCCCATTTGAGCGATAACAAAGATACACCAAAAATAAATAAAAAAGATGCTGAATATTCAATTCAAGCATCTTTTTTACTGGCTAATTGACTCATTTATTAATTATAAATAGCTTTGATTGGATCCATTCTTGATGCACTGATTGCAGGTATGATTCCGAATACAACACCTGTAAGGATAGATACCACTGTTGATATAGCAAAAATCGATGGCGTCATGACTGGAATAATATCGACAAATCTGCCGACTACGGTAGATAAGAGATAACCTAATCCTACTCCAATTAATCCTCCCAACAAGGTTATAAATGCTGCTTCTAAAAGAAATTGCAGCAAGATCATCCGCGGTTTGGCGCCGATTGCTCTACGAATTCCAATTTCTCGTTTTCTTTCTGTAACAGAAACATACATGATATTCATGACACCAATCCCACCAACTAAAAGAGAAATTGCAGTGACAGCCATCAAGAACATTGTCATACCTCCAATAGCCTCTTCCATTTGCTGTTGATTCTTTTGCTCTAAATCATTTTCTTTAAAGATCCCTTTAACATCAGGATGATTTTCGCTTAAAATAGCAACCGCTTGTGCAATGACCGTTTGTTTATCGGTCCCTTCCTTCAATTTAAAATTAATACCGCTGATTGACTTGGAAGCTGCTAGTTTATTATACGAACTTCTTGATACAAAACTACTGTTCACAATATTCCAGTCTAACGACATCGCCTCAGAATTATCCAATGCGTCATAATCAAACGGCTCTAAAATACCAATCACTTTGTACATATATCCGTTGATTGAAACAGCTTTTCCGATCAATTCACCAGGATCATCCATCTTTAAACTCATGTCAAACGTATCATGATTTAAAATGATCACATCTTTATTGATATCTCGATCGTCAAAATCCCGACCATATTTAATTTTATTCTGGCCTCTATTAGAAGTGACCATTAAATTTGCTTTAGCGCCAAAATAATCTAACTGAGTTGTCAAATTATCTCCCATCATACCGTCTCCATATTGAGGATAAATCGATTCAACGCCATCAATATCTCTAACTTTTTTCATATCAACTCGGGAAAAGCTATAGTCTGGCTCTTCAAACGACATCATCCCAGAAGCACTTTCATCCTGCATCGTATAATGTAGCTTGACCACATCTGTATTCATAGCACTCGTTGCAGACATTACTTGCTTTTTCATGCCCTCACCTAGTGTTGAAATCGTCACAACAGAAGCAATCCCAATAATGATTCCAATCATCGTCAAAAACACTCGCAGCTTATGCGCTCGTAGACTCAATAAGGTACTTATCAATAGATTTGAGATCATCGAATCACCTCTTCTTCAAGGAAACGACCATCTTTCATATGGATCACTCGAGTCGCATATTTTTTCATATCGCCATCATGAGTTACCATCACGATCGTTTTACCCTGTTGATTCAACTCTGTCAACAGCTCCATGATCTCAGTTCCAGTTTCACTATCAAGTGCCCCTGTTGGTTCATCTGCCATGATTAACAGTGGATCATTGACTAGAGAACGAGCAATCGCCACTCGCTGCTGTTGTCCACCAGATAGTTCATTAACTTTTGCTTTTGTTTTTGCACCTAAACCAACCAACTCTAAATATTTTTCAGCAATCTTGCGTTTTTCTTCATTACTTTTCTTGCCTTCATATACACAAGGCAATTGCACGTTTTGGCTAACATTCAATGAATTGATCAAAAAGAATTGTTGAAAAATAAAACCAAGATATTCATTTCGAAACTCAGATTTTTTATTCTCTGAAAGTTTAGAAACATCTTCCCCTTTAAAAAGATAATTGCCATCAGAAACACGGTCTAAAAAACCAATGATATTCATCAAAGTAGTTTTTCCACTTCCCGATTTTCCCATGATCATAATGAATTCACCTTCATTGATCGTCAAATCCAATGATTTTAAAACCTGCAATTTTTCTTTCCCAACAGGAAAATATTTATTGATAGCTTGCATTTGAATGAGAGGTCGCGGGCTTTGTTCTTCTTGTGTCATGTGTGCTCCTCCTATTCTTTAGCTGCTGCTCCTGATTCTTTACTTTCTTCTCCAATCAGATCTCCTTCTTTGACTTCCTTTTTAGAGGAAACGACGATTCGATCAGCCGACTCTAAACCTGAATTGACAACTGTATTTTCACCTTTTTCTTCGCCTACTTGAATATCACGGCGGATCACTGAACCGAAATCGTTCACTAATACATATTTTTTGCCATCTTGATCATGGATTGCCTTTTTAGGGACTTCAATTGGTTTGTTGTCTCCTAGATTGATCGTTGCTTGCATATGGTAACCATTTTTGATGCCATCCAAACTATCGAGAGCCAATTTTACATTATAATTAGACATCGAACTGTCTGCACCAGTACTTTCACCTTGATTTTGATTTGCTTGTGCTTCAGGTGGATTGTCATCGATATACGAAATTTTACCTGTCACCGTTGTGCCGCTTGAAACCACTGAAAGATTTGCTTTTTGGTCTACGGCAATTTTCATCAAATCTTTTTCATTTACTTTTCCTGCAACATATAGACCATCCGATGTCAAACGTAGTACTGGCGCATTTTCATCTTTGACTTCTGGAATGGACACACGTCCTTTAAACTTTGCTTTAGTTGAAATGAACTGCTTCGTTGACAGGTCAGCAATTGTTTCATTTGAAAAGAAAATTTCTTCATCTACTCCATCGACTTCTGCTTGATGTTGTTCATCAATAGCAGCTCCCGTTGTGTTTCGTTCTTCTTCTTTTGTTTTATTAAAAGTATCGATTGCTCGATTCCATTTCTTATAGATATTTTGTTTTTTTGTTGCAAGTTTACTTAAGGTATTATTTTGTACTTCGATTTCTTTAGTTACTTCTTTATCTTCATACGTAAATAATTCTGTGTCAGGTTCGACAACATCTCCATTTTTGACTTTAATTTCTGGTGTGCTTGTCATTTTGTTATCTTTTGCAAAAGCTTCCGCCTGTTCAGGTTGTACAACACCATTGATGTATACCTGTTCAATATCGGGCACTTCAAAATATTCGATTCCTAAATCTTCTGTGGCAGTCTTCATTTCAGGACCAGCCGCTTGTTTTCCTCCAAATAAACTTGGAAGAACAAAGATACCAATTATTACCACTACTGCAACTATCCCTGCAATGATCATTGTTCTTTTTTTCATAATTCTACTCCTCATCTCCTTTTTTATCCCATCAAGTAATCTCTTTCCAACAACACAGTTGTCTTACTCTTAATTTAACCATTATTCGGTACATCATACAACTTACATTTTTGTAATTGCTCGAAAATTCAGTTTATTACAAACGTTTTTTTCATTAAACTCGTTTGTTCAATAAAAACGATCCAGCTACGAAAATCGTTTTCTATGTAAAAATTACTCTTTTATCGTATCGTTTCAGCTTTTAAGAGTCTGAGTTAGAAACCAAAAGGATTATTTCTTAGACCCTTAAAACCTTAACAAACGACCTTAATAATACGCTTAATTTTTTTACCTTCTTACTAGTTATAAACTCCTTCTTTTAACCAATTCAACCTGGTTTTAAAATTTCCAATTGTTAGCTCAATTTCATAATCAGGATTTTCCTTAAGTTTGCGATAGCCTTCGATAATCGAAGAATATACGGTATTCATAAGCATCTGCATCAACATTTTAAATTCCTGTTCATTTTGAATGTTCAACTTAGTAAGATCAATCAGTTTATACATTTTATGGCCGTGACGTTTTTTCTGCCATGGTTCACCCTTTTTGTCGTTTGGGGTGAATTGTGGAGAAATCCGGCTAGTGGTTTGATAATCCATTTTCATAAAAAGATTGTGATAAAATGACGCATGCTCACCAGTCAATACTTCTAAAATCAACTTAGGAAAATATATGGCTAGCCCCTCAAACAAATCACCATCTGCTTCTTTAATATATTTTTCAATATTTTTTTTACTATCTTGCCTCAATAAATCAAAATAGTAGTAATAAAGATCTTCTTTATCTTCGAAATACTGATAGAAGCTGCCTCTAGGTATCTCAGCTAATCTCACGATATTAGCAATTGAGGCATCATTCAAGGCTGTTCTGGAAAATTCGATGGAAGCCGCTTCTAATAGGCGTTGCTGCTTCTCTTTAGTTAAATGAAAAAAAGTCTTTTTTGGCATATTTTGCATCCCTTCCTTTTTATGACAAGATGTCATATGACACCTTGTCATTATATCATCTTAAAAGAAAAAGGCAAGAGGCATAAATAGCATTTTAAATAATTTATACAAAAAAACTGGTTACTCCAGCTTTTTTATGCGCTCATTTACTGCTTGTTCTACCTCTTTCACAACTTTTTCAAAGGGTTGATTTGCATTGATTATAGAGTGGTTCGGATATGTGATTATTTTATTTTTATTCTGAGATTCTTGAGTGTATAATGCGCCTCGTTGTTTTATAAGTATGGTATCATTTTCTCTCGTCTGTAACCTTGATAATACATTTTTTTTAGATACATCTAAGAAAATCGGAATAATCATATTGCCAAATTGTTCTTCGATTTTTTGAAATCCCTTGAACGTCAAAACATCATAGGCATAATGATCCGTCGTTTTTTGAATCAGTTCTGCTATCCCTACACCATATTGATTGCCATGATAGGTATCAAATTCTGCCAAAGCATTCATATTTAATAAGTGTTGAAATCCTTCTTCCGTTTCAAAATAGTAATCTGCACCCTCTACTTCTTCCTTGCGAATAGGGCGAGTTGTATGAGATATCACCTTATACTCCGACGGAAAAACAGCTTCTGCTACTCTTGTTTTTCCTGAACCGCTAGGACCGATAATAACAAAAAATGGGTGCTTGAGTTTTTTTCTTTCCACTAGTCCTTCCCCCTTACAAATTTACTATACAACAACGAAAGAGCGGCTTCAATAAAAAGGAAAATAAGGAATCATTTTTAGACGATTAGCATGCGTTAGTGATTTAATGAATGGACTTTTACTCTTCCTTATCACATAAAAAAAGGGCTATAAAACAGATTTGTTCTGCTTTATAACCCCAATTTGTTTTCTAGTTCAACTCTTGACCATTCGTTTCAATGACTTGCTTATACCAATTAAATGATTTTTTCTCATAACGATTCATCGTTCCTTCACCGTTATCATCTAGATCTACATAGATAAAACCGTAACGTTTGCTCATTTCACCAGTTGAAGCACTGACTAAATCAATACAGCCCCAAGGTGTGTAGCCCATTAAATCAACGCCATCTTTAATGGCATCTGACATCGCTTCAATGTGACGACGTAAATAATCAATTCGGTAATCATCTTCTACATAAAAGTTTTCATCCACTTTATCGATCGCGCCTAAGCCATTTTCAACAATGAATAACGGTTTTTGATAACGATCGTATAATTCATTCAAAGCAATCCTCAAGCCTTCAGGATCGATCTGCCAGCCCCATTCACTTGCTTCTAAGAATGGATTGCGCACACCACCTAATAAGTTTCCGACTACTGTATCCTCTTCGTCAGCCGTTTCATTGACTGCAGAAGACATATAATAACTAAAACCAATATAATCTACCGCATATTCTTTCATTAAGGCTAAATCATCATCACCAATCTCTAACTCAGAGACGCCATATTTATCAAACATGCGTTGTTGATATGCTGGATACTCACCACGAACCTGAGCATCTGTACAATAGAAATTAAATTCTTGATTTTGAGCCAGTGTTGCCATTTGATTGATTGGATTTGCATCAATACTGTAGGTTGTCGCATAAATGATCATGCAACCAATTTGCATATCAGGATTGATTTCATGACCGATTTTCACAGCTTTTGCGCTAGCGACAAATTGATTATGCCATGCTTGGAAAACATTTTGATAATCGCCTGCACCTGTTGCTTTAACCATTCCTTGGCTTAATGCAGGGAAATGGAAGGCAGAATTGATTTCATTAAATGTCATCCAATATTTTACTTTTTTGCCATAACGAGTTAATACAACTGTGGCATAGTTTTCAAAGAAATCGATCATTTTACGATTTTTCCAACCACCATATTCTTTGGCTAAGTGTAAAGGCATTTCATAATGAGAAATTGTAATCACAGGCTCGATACCATGTTTCAAGCACTCATCGATCACTTGATCATAAAACTTCAACCCAGCCTCATTTGGAGTAGCTTCATCACCTTTAGGAAAAATTCTAGTCCAAGCAATTGAAAAGCGATAACATTTAAAGCCCATTTTTGCAAATAAAGCAATGTCTTCTTTAAAACGGTGATAGTGATCGATCCCGCGGTGGTTAGGGTAAATGAACTTGTCTTCATCGATTTCCCAATTAAACGTATCACTACCTAAAATTTGAAAACGTTGTTTCCCTCCAGGCATTGCATCTGCTACTGACAAGCCTTTGCCATCAGAGCGATACGCTCCTTCTAATTGATTGGCTGCTGTTGCGCCACCCCATAAAAATCCTTCTGGAAATGCAGTTGTTTTAATTGACATCTAGTATTCCTCCTTATTTTAAAAATTAATAGGGCTCGTTTAGCTCCTCGAAAAAAAGATAACATAAAAACTAAACGGGCTCATTAAGCATTATCTAAAATTTAAAATCCTTTAATTAGCGAACAATGGCCAAGAAATCTTCTCCATGTAAAACATCTGTTTGATCCATATCTAATACATCCAAATAATCACCACTATTTGTCACAACAACTGGCGTTACCACTGGATGTCCTGCTGCTTTGATTTTTTCAATATCAAATTTAACTAATAAATCGCCCTGTTTGACTTTATCCCCTTGTTTGACTAATATCTCAAATCCGTCACCATCCATCTCGACCGTATCCATACCAATGTGCATTAAAACTTCAGCACCATCTTCTGTTGTAATACCGACCGCATGACCTGTTGGAAAGAGCGTTGTGATTTCTCCATTCGCTGGAGCATAAAGTTCACCTAAGATTGGTTCGATCGCAATCCCTTTACCCAATGCACCTGATGAAAATACTTGATCTTCAACTTTATCTAAAGGAACGATTGTACCTGTTATTGGGCTTGTTAAAACAATTTTATCATTTTTATTGCCATTTTGTGCTTCTGAGCTATCACTTTGACCTTTTACAGGTGTTTCGCTGCCTGCTTCTGGTTTATCTTCAAATTTCAAAATAAAGGTTAATACAAAAGCAATGACAAAAGCAATGATTGTTCCGATTACCGCTGCAATCAAACCAGAAGTATCTTTTGTATCTTGAGGAATAAATCCTGGTAAACTCAACAAACTGATCAAACCAAATACATAGTTTTGAACATGGCTGAAACCGATAAATGCACCACCGACAGCGCCACCAATACATGCTGCAATAAATGGTTTTTTAAGTGGTAAAGTAACACCATAAACAGTTGGTTCTGTAATCCCAAAGATCGAAGTGATCGTTGAAGATAAAGCTAACCCTTTTAATTTTACATTTTTTGTCATAAAGAAGACTGCTAAAGCTGCTCCACCTTGTGCTAATACAGCTGGTAAAAGCATTGGTGCCATTGTATCTACGCCGCCGCCTGCTGCTGAAAGGTTTAATAACATGATTGGAACAAAGCCCCAATGCATACCGAACATCACGAACACTTGCCATAAACCACCCATAACTGCACCGGCAATAATTGGGCTGAAACCATAAATTCCATCATAGCCTTTTCCAAGTAAATCACCTAAAATTGTACCGATTGGACCAATTGCAATAAAAGTAACTGGTGCCATTACAAGAAATACTGCCAAAGGAACACAAATGATTTGTAAGAAAGAAGGAATTACTTTCTTAAAGAAACGTTCAACATAACTTTGAACAAAAACAGCTAAGATAATCGGGATAACGGATGATGTATACGCACTTGCCCCAATAATCACTGGAATACCTGCAAAACTCAACGGTTGTCCAGCCAAAGCAGTAATGCTAGGATGCACGAGCGCCATTGCTAAACAGACTGCTAAAAACTGATTCGTTTTGAACTTCTTCGCAGCAGTAAAGGCTAGAAGAATCGGTAGGAATGTGAAAATCCCGTCAGCTATTGCAAAAAGAACAACATAAACACCTGATTCTACAGTCAACCAGTTTAATGTAACCGCTAGTGTTAAGAAGCCTTTTAAGACCCCAGCTCCAGCCATCGCACCTAAGAATGGCGTGAATATAGAAGAAATAATGTCAATCAGTTGATTAAAAATATTGCCTTTAGGTCCTTCATCTTTTGCTGAATCATCGTCGCCTAAACCACTGTGCGCCATCAATTCTTTATACACATCACTTACGTGGCTGCCGATTACGACTTGATATTGGCCACCACTTCTAACAACTTGAATCACATCTGGATCTTGATTTAATTTTTCAGTCGCCGCTTTTTCCTCATCTTTTAATTTAAAACGCAGACGAGTAGCGCAGTGGACAACGCTATTAACATTTTCTTCTCCGCCGACAAGCGTTAAGACGCGCTCAGCAATTTCTTGATTTTTACTCATTTTATATCCCCTTTTCCTTAATTTTTTATATAAAAAAACCTAAACTGAAAAAACAATGATCTACTATACTTAAAAAAACCTAAATATAGATGGATCGGTTGTTTTTTCAATCTAGGTTTTGCCTGCTAAACAGTAACAATCCGCTTCGATTGAAATTTGAATTTTTTAATACAAATAAATGCTAAATTTTTTTCTCTCCAGCTACTCGCTGAATATGAATAGTCAAATAAATTTGTTCCGCTTTATCAATTGGTTTTTGATATTTTTTGACTAGATAATCATTAATTCTTTGCACTGATTGAAATGCTTTTGGATACTTGCTTTGAATCAACTCATAAAGAAAGTCATCTTCTTCGTCATGTGCTTCATTTTGTAGATAACGTTGGGCAAAATACTGTAAGTGCGTCACGATTCTTTGATAGTTCAATGAATCTTCATCAAATGGTTTACCGAAATAACGACTAATAATTGTTAAGATATCTCGGACCATTTCAGTAGCTGACATAGTCACTTCCATATTGCCATTTGCCTGCTCACTATTTACGATGTGAAAGGCAATAAATCCTGCTTCACTTTCTGAAAAATCAATGTTCAGTTTTTCCTTGATCAATGCTACACCTTTTCTAGCAATAGCAAATTCTTTAGGATAAAACTTTTTTGTTTCAAACATTAATGGATTCGGCATCTCAAGGCCCTCTTTGGCTCTCATGATGGCGTAATGCACGTGATCTGTCAACGTTAAATAGATATTGGATGAAAGCTCAATTCCTAAATCCTCTTCAGCCATATCCACGATTTTTTTAACAATCTCTACTTCTTCTAACGGAATATCTGCAAACAACTGTTGGAACTGTCCTGAGGTGATAGAATCTTTCAGAACAAACTCTTTTTCAATAAATGTTGGATCGATTACATCGCCGATTTTTTTTTGAAATGCTAGTCCTCGGCCCATACAGACGATTTCTTCACCTGATTCATTTTTTGTCATGACGACATTGTTGTTTAAAATTTTTTCAATATACATGATGAACCTCACTTTTACAAATACAAATGAAAAAAACCTAGAATCCACCCAAACAAACTACTATGGAAGATTCAGGTTTTGCCTGCCGAACAGTAACAATCCTCATTACATGGATATCATAACATCTTTCTATTTCATTTGCAACCCTTTTCAAAGAACAAATGAAAAGGTTGTTTTTAGACAACTATTAAGAAATGTAAAAGCCCGATTGCAAACCTTCTATAAAAGAGTTACAATCTATCCCGTAGTTTAAAAAATATTTTCAAAGGATGAGGTACATGTTTGAATCAATCTCCACTCCTGATTTTGAAACACTTTACAGTAAAAATGACCTTAACGTCATCGATATTCGTGAAACTGAAAGTTTTTTACAAGGACACTTAGCACATTCTATGTCACTACCTGCAACTGTTTTACCAAATATGTTAAAACAGCTAAATAAAGAGAAAACCTACCATATCATTAGTTACAGTGGCCGCCGTTCTGAAGTTATTGCATCATTTATGGCTTCCAAAGGCTTTCATGCTGTACACGTGATCGGCGGCATGCAACAACTCTCTAAAGCTTCTTAATAAGAAAAGAGTTTGGGTCAGAAGTGTTTAACTCCGAGAAATAAGAGGAAATTCACGAAAATGGCTCTCCAAATTTTTGTGAATTTCCTCTTATTTCCGAAGGGGTTACTTCTGCTCCCACCGTTTATTCAGATTCCTTGAGGCTAGAATGTAACTCGTAGAGTTATGTCCCGGGCTCTTTTTTATATAATTTAAGTAAAAACTTGATTTTCTTACTTTTTATTAGTAAAATAGTTTTTGTTTATAAATAATGATACTTAGGTATTCAAAGGAGACTTTACATGTCAAAATTACTTGTTGTTAAAGCACACCCGCTTACTAAGGAAGAATCTCGCTCTGTTCGAGCGTTAGAAACCTTTTTAGAGAGTTATCAAGCTCAAAACCCAGCTGACGAGATCGATGTACTTGATGTCTATGCCGATTTCGTTCCGGAAATCGATGAAGAACTACTTTCTGGTTGGGGAGCACTACGCACAGGTACTGAATTTACTGCCTTAAATGAAAGTCAGCAAACAAAAGTTGCCCGCTTCAATGAATTAACAGATCAATTCTTAGGCGCTGACAAAGTTGTTATTGCTAACGCATTATGGAATTTAAATGTACCAACTCGTTTAAAAGCGTGGGTCGATACGATCAACGTAGCTGGAAAAACGTTTAAATATACTGAGGAAGGTCCTAAACCTTTGACTACTGGTAAAAAAGCCTTGCATATCCAATCAAATGGTGGATTTTATGAAGGGCAAGATTTCGCTTCTCAATATGTAAAAGGAATCTTGAATTTTATCGGTGTTGCTGAAGTTGATCAATTATTTATTGAAGGTATCGATCATCACCCAGAAAAAGCTGAAGAATTATTAGATGCAGCAATGAATCAAGCAACAACCTTAGGAAAAACATTTTAATAATATAAAAAGCTGAAACAGACAGACTTGTCTACTTCAGCTTTTTTCTTTGAATAAAAAATAGCACTTTAGCCTTACTTTTACTCTAATTTATTTAATTCTTCTTCTTCATGGTACAAGCTTGAGACATCTTTGTACCATTCAAAGACATGAGTAATTATGACCTTAGCTGCCGCGTATACTGGTATACCTAAAATTACACCTACTACACCAAAGAGCTTTCCAGAAGTCAACAGCACGACTAATATCGTTACTGGGTGGATATCTAGTTGACTACCTAGAACAAGCGGTGAAATCACACGACCTTCAATCGTCTGCTCAATCACAAAAACAACTAACACTTTAGCTAATAAAACCGGACCGCCTACGATTCCTAAAAAGATCGCCGGAACCATTGCCAAAAATGAGCCTAGATAAGGAATCAAATTAAGAAAACCAGCAGTGATACCTAAAGTGATCGCATAATCTAGTCCAATAAATGAAAACCCTAGAATAAACATCACAGCAACCGCAAAAGCCACAGTCAACTGACCACGAATATAAGAAGAAACTTGTGAATTAACTTCTCCTAACACTTTCAATGTCGGTTGACGCATTTTATTAGGCAAAAACTTCATCAGGTACGGAGCTAATTGTTTGCCATCCTTTAGTAGATAAAATAATATAAACGGCATCGTGATGATTGCTACTACAATTGTTGCGACCGCTCCCACAAAGCTTCCTAGCCCTTGGACCGTAAACGTCGAAATATTACGAATAATATCACCTAATGAGCTGATTAGCTTATCACCCATATCTTCCAGTTGACTACGAAACTGTGCAAAGAGGGGATCACTTAAAATTTCCTGCATCTTTTTATCGATCGTATCAATATATTGCGGGAAGTGATTGCCAAAACTAACTGTCTGCTCTTGGATTTTAGGAACGATTACAACAAGTCCCCAAATCATCAAAGCAATCACAATAATAAATAATCCAATGATGCTCCAAAGGCGCGGGATTCGTTTCTTTTCCAAATAATCGACAACTGGATTCATTAAATAATATAAAATTCCTGCCATAATCAATGGTAGGCCTACAACACCGATAAATTGCCAAACCGGTTTAAATAAATAGGAGACCTTCGTGAAAACGAGTAAAATCAATAAAATCAGTAATACAATCAATAATGAAGTGACGATTTGATTGTTTAAAAACCAGCGCCAAAACCACGAAAAGCGCTTTTCTTTTTCTTTCTCTTGTCCCATTCACTCACACTCCATGTGATACATACTCAATTATTGTTCCAACCTTGATTGCTGGAAGAACTTGAGGCGTTAGATACAACGCATTCACAATTGCATCCTCCTCAGGAATGTCATCAAAAACCAAAGTCACATGGGCAATGCTGTTTAAATTTTTATTCGCAAATGGCCCCACATAATCTATGATATATTCTTGCTCATCAATCTTTAACAGATTGCCTTCTTTCATCGCTAAGGGTTGTATTTGTTGAAATTTTTGAATCACTGAGTATTCTTTTAACCCCTCTGTGGCACTTTCACCAAAAAGTATGATCATCGGCTCTTTTTCATCTAATGCGTGAACACCAATTTCAGTAACTACAGCTTTCATATACTTATCGCTCCCTCTTCCATTAATCAATCTTTATTATAACATATAACTTTTTTTCTTATTCGATAATTCGAACTTTGCAAGCTACAAAAAAAAGATGAACAAGAATTCAAACATTCTGTTCACTTTTTGATATGTTATAGAGAAACTCTTTGCAACGTGTTCTCTGCTTATGATAAAATCGTCACAGAAACTTGTCTCCTACCCCAATTGATACACTGAGATACATCTGAAAAATGCACATCGATAATATTGCCTTTGATTGCACCACCTGTGTCACTAGCAATCGCTTCACCGTAACCTTCGACATACAATCTCGTGCCTAAAGGAATTACCGTAGGATCAACTGCAATTGCCATTGGGTCAACCTGAAGATTTTGTCCGGTAGCCGTTAAGTTACCTCCACCGATAAAGCCTTCATTACAAGAGTATGCGGTCGCTTCCATTATCAGCTTTTGGCCGCTTGGATTCGTATTTTCACGTTGTTCTTTTTCCAATTGCGCTTGCTTTTGTTCAGCTTCTGCTTTTTGTTTTGCCGCTTTTTCTTTTCGTTCAGCTTCACTTTTAGCTTTTGCAGCTTTTTCTTTTTCTATTTTTTCTTTATTGAGTATGTCCGTTTTAACTAATTGAAATGCTTTGCCTTCTGACAAGGAATGGATCATTGAACTAGACAATGTCTTGGCTGTACGCTCCGATACGATTGTGTAATTAGATAAACGCTCTATCTCGTTGTTTTGATTTTCAGATGCGTATACTGGAATAACTGATCCAGTAATAAAGCAACTAATAATAAATAAAATTGGCAACCATTTTTTCTTCATTAAATAGTTTCCTCCCTAAAATTCGTACGAGAGCAATCATATCATGTGTAGAATTTTTGATGGTTACTATTTAATTAAAGCTAAGTTACAGTGTTAGAGAAAGCGTTTTAGAAATTGTCACATTGGAAATATTTTCATAAAAGACTTGGCATGCCTCTTTATGATCCTTGGTGTACCAGACTTTCCACATTTTCATTAGAAAATACATAAAATCTATACTGATGAATTTTTGTTTTCTTTTACAAGTTCTAACATAGATAATAACTTGAAAAAGGCGATAAAACCTCAAATATTACGACATTTTTACAAAAAAAACGAAACCTAAATTAATAATGATTGTTATTTAATATTCAAAAAAAGATTGGAACAAGACTCAGCGAGTCATATTCCAATCATATAGAGTTCGAATAAAGAATTGGAAGCAAATTATTGCACTTTAATCTTCTCACATTTTACCAATCAAATGCCTAGTTATCAAAGCGCTCATTTATTTTCCAACATCAGGTTTTAAAATCTACTTAAAAAAGTCTAGAATATGAGTCCAAATTTCTTCTTTGAACACATCTTTTGGATTTCCTCCACCGATTACTCCATAACCGATCATCGTTCCGGCAATAAATAAAATAATCACTAAAGCTATCACTACTAAAACTTTCAACAAAGTCACTATAATATAGCGTGTCGAACTCATATCTATTTCCCCTTTTAATTAACAGTAGACAATTTCTTTTCTGCAGCTTTTTCGTCATCGTTTACTCGTTCCACTTTTGCTCCTAATTTTTGAAGTTTTTCATGGAATTTATAGTAGCCACGATCTAAATATTCTAAGTGTGATACACGCGTAATACCGTTAGCACGTAATCCTACTAAAATCAACGCAGCAGCAGCACGTAAATCAGTTGCTTCTACAGCAGCCCCTTGCAATGGTTGACCACCATTAATAATAGCAATATTACCGTCCATTTTCACATCAGCATTCATGCGTTGCATTTCTTCCAAATGTTGGAAACGATTTTCAAAGACTGTCTCAGTTACAATACTTGAACCGTCTGCTACCATTTGTATCGCAGTCATTTGTGCTTGCATATCTGTTGGGAAACCAGGATGCGGCATTGTTTTAACATCTGTTGGTTTGATTACTTTAGGACCAATGACGCGTAAACTGCCTCTTTCTTCACGAATAACAGCGCCCATTTCAGTTAATTTAGAAATAAGTGGACGATTGTGTTCTGGGATTGCTTCTTCGATCAAAACATCTCCCTCAGTCATCGCAGCTGCAACCATGAATGTTCCTGCTTCAATGCGATCTTGAACAATTGAATGTTCAACAGCATGAAGTTTTTTCACACCTTCGATACGCATCATTTCAGTACCGGCACCGACGATTTTAGCGCCCATTTTATTAAGGACATTCGCTAAATCAACGATTTCAGGTTCTCTAGCAACGTTTTCAATGACAGTTGTGCCTGTTGCTTTAACAGCGGCCATCATGATATTTTGAGTAGCACCTACGCTTGGGAAATCCAGATAGATCGTATTGCCAATCAATTCATCCGCAATCGCTTCGATATAGCCATTTTTCTGAATGATTTTAGCACCTAGCGCTTGGAAGCCTTTCAAGTGTAAATCAATTGGACGTTTACCAATTGCACACCCACCAGGCATCGCAACTTTGGCATGACCATTACGAGCCAATAACGGGCCCATAACAACGATCGAAGCTCTCATTTGACTAACATACTCATAATTTGCTTCAATGCCTAAAGGCTGAGTCGCATCTATTGTAACTTTGTTTTCGTCTTGATTAAAATCAACATCAACATTCAAGTGTTTGATTACTTGATTCATTGTAAACACATCAGAAAGAATCGGTACATTATTTAATGTCGTTACTCCTTCTTCTGCTAAAAGGGTCGCTGCTAAAATTGGCAATACTGCATTTTTAGCCCCTTCGATTTTCACAGTTCCTTTTAATTGGTTACCACCATGAACAATAATCTGTTCCATTTTGTTCCCCCCAAAAAAGTTAGAATTGGATGCTTTGATCCAAAATCTTTTCTATTATACCACTATTTATCAACAATTAGTACCTTTTCTTTTTATTCGTCGTTCCTTATGGAAAAATTACAATAAATAAGTTGCGGCATAATGCAAGAAACTCTAAGAAAAATGAGCTTACAGTATAGCCAATGACAATTGAAAATAAAACGATCAGCAAACGTACTTGAGAGGTTTGATGCGCTTTAAAAAACTGTTCAATTCTGATAGATTGCATCGCCCAGAAACTAACATAGATAAACATCATATGGCAGATAATCCGAATCACTGCATCAATACCAAAAAATTGCATAGGTTTCTCCTTAATTTAAAAGCGTATTTGGCTCAGTCAGGCTCGACTGAAAAATAGGAAAAATTGACTGTGGCGTCCTTTGTCACATTCAATTTTTATCTTTTTTCCGAGAGACTAGCCAGAGAAGCTAGATAACATTTAAAAGCGTATTTGGCTCGTTCAGGCTCGACTGAAAAATAGGGAAAATTGACTGTGGCGTCCTTTGTCACATTCAATTTTTATCTTTTTTCCGAGAGACTAGCCAGAGAAGCTAGATAACATTAAAAGCGTATTTGGCTCAGTCAGCTTCGACTGAAAAATAGGAAAATAGGACTGAGGTGCTTTTTGCCTCATTCATATTTTATCTTTTTTCGAATAAACATAGCTACTTTACTAAGTAATATAAAACCAGTTTAGCACAAATAAGCGGAAACAAAACATAAAGATTCTTAAGTTTTCTAAAAAAATATATGTATATATCATTTTTTCAAAAAAAGTGAACTGAGACAGCTACTAGTCTCAGTCACTTCAATTTTTTTACGTATGTTTTGATACATTGATCCGATTGATCGCTCGATGAAGGGCAACTGTTGCACGGCGCAATTCGTCCGTATTTGCATTTTCTTTCGCTTTTTCAATCATTCGTTCAGCTCGTTGTTTGGCACGTTCTGCGCGACTAACATCAATGTCTCGTTCTCGTTCTGCACTATCTGCAATGATCGAAACAATGTTATCACGGACTTCCATAATACCACCATTAACAGCGATCCAATCCACGTGTTTATCTGAATCTGTTCTTTTTACGCGAACCTCATCGATCGCTAAGGGAACGATGATTGGTGCATGTTTCGGTAAAATACCGATTTCACCATCCGTTGTTTTTGCAACGACGATCATTGCGCGATGGTCATAGACCAAACCATTTGGAGTCACCACATTGACAGTTAAACAATCCATTTCTGTGTCTCCTCCTTTTAGTAGTTCAACGTTTTAGCTTTTTCGATAACGTCTTCGATTCTACCAACACTGCGGAACGCTTCTTCCGGTAAGTCGTCATATTTTCCATCAAGAATTTCTCCAAAGCCTTTAACTGTATCAGCAACTGGAACATAAGAACCTGGTTGTCCTGTAAATTGTTCTGCCACGTTAAAGTTTTGAGATAAGAAGAACTGGATACGACGGGCACGGCCAACCAAGATTTTTTCTTGATCAGATAACTCATCCATCCCTAAAATTGCAATGATATCTTGTAACTCACGGTAACGTTGCAGCACGTGTTGTACTTCTGTTGCTACGGCATAATGCTCGTCTCCGACAACTTCTGGTGCTAGAGCACTAGATGATGAGGCTAACGGGTCAACCGCTGGATATATCCCCATTTCAGTTAAGCGACGTTCCAAGTTAGTTGTTGCATCTAAATGGGCGAATGCTGTTGCTGGCGCCGGGTCAGTATAGTCATCTGCTGGTACATAGATTGCTTGAATCGATGTGATCGAGCCTTTTTTAGTAGAAGTGATACGTTCTTGTAATTGACCCATTTCAGTTGCAAGTGTTGGTTGATACCCAACGGCTGAAGGCATCCGACCTAACAAGGCAGAAACTTCTGATCCAGCTTGAGTGAAACGGAAAATATTATCGATAAACAATAATACATCTTGACCTTCAACATCACGGAAATATTCGGCAATCGTCAAACCAGTCAAGGCCACACGCATACGTGCACCAGGAGGCTCATTCATTTGACCGAAAACCATAGCTGTTTTTTCAATAACGCCAGAGTCTTTCATTTCAAAATAAAGGTCGTTCCCTTCACGCGTTCGTTCACCAACACCGGTAAATACAGAAATACCGCCATGTTCTTGAGCAATATTATGAATCAATTCTTGAATCAAAACGGTTTTACCAACACCGGCACCACCGAACAAACCAACTTTACCACCTTTTAAGTAAGGGGCTAATAAGTCGATCACTTTGATTCCAGTTTCTAGAATTTCATTACTTGTACTTAAATCAGCAAAATCAGGGGCTTTTTTATGGATACCGCTGCGGATTGCATCTTCTGGAAATGGCTCTTCTAAATCGATCGTATCGCCTAAAACGTTGAATACACGACCTAATGTTTCTTTTCCGACAGGAACAGAAATTGGTTTTCCAGTATCAATAACTTCCATTCCGCGTTGAAGCCCATCAGTAGATTCCATAGCGATTGAGCGGATAACACCGTCTCCTAATTCTAAAGCGACTTCTAAAACGACTTTTTGTTTTTCTTCGCCGTTTTTATAAACGACTAATGCATTGTTTATATCGGGTAAGGATTGATCTAGTGAAAATTCCACGTCAACAACGGGACCGATTACTTCAACAATCTTTCCTGAACTCATGTGTCTTTCCTCCGTTTCGTTTGAAGAGGTACAAAACCGCCGAAAGTTCGACAGTTTTATGCCCTAACGAGGTCGTGATAAAACCTGTCTTCTCTATTACATTAGTAAGAATATCGTGCTAAGTAAGCCCAACATTCTGATTGTTATTCTAGTGCTGCTGCACCAGCTACGATTTCTGTGATTTCTTGTGTAATGGCTCCTTGACGAGCACGATTATAAGAAATCGTCAGATCACTAATAATATTTTGCGCATTATCAGTGGCAGTCTTCATCGCGGTCATCCCAGCAGCATGTTCCGCTGTTTTTGCATCAATTATTGCGCCATAGATCAAGCTTTCAGCATATTGAGGCAGTAAATTATCTAAAATCGCTTCTTCTGAAGGTTCTAAAATATATTCCTGCTCATAGGTTGTTGCTTCGTCCGGATCTAAATCAGAAATCGGCAGCATTTTTTCTACACGAAATTGACTTGTCAATGAATTAATGTGGTGATTATAGCAAACATACAACTCATCAAATACTTCATTTTCATACATTGTAGTCGCTGTTGAAACGATTTTTCTAACCTCATCAAAACTAGGTTGATCACTTAGACCACGAAGTTCGTATGCAACGTTTATTCCACGAGCCTTGAAAAAATCTGCACCAGTTCCACCAATTGCAATCAAGACGTATTCATCTTGAGATTTATGGTCATCTGTCATCATTTTCATCGTTTGCTTCAAAATTGAACTGTTATATCCGCCCACCAATCCTTTATCAGAGGTAATGACGATATAACTTGTTTTTTTCACCGGACGCGATGTCAGCATTACATGATAATTGCCTGTTTCTGATGCCTCTTCACTATCATAAGAATCTAATTCTTCTAGATCACTTAATTGAGCTGCAACAAGATGTGTAACGATAGAACGGATTTTTGACGCATATTCTTGAAAACCTCTAGAAGCCGCTTCTGATTTTGTCAGTTTAGCACCTGAAACCATTTGCATGGCGTTAGTAATTTGGCTTGTTTTTTTCGTTGAAGCAATGCGTTGTTTGATTTCATTTAATGAAGCACCCAATTCTTGTCACCTCTCTTACGCATTTTGAATTGAATCAAGTGTGTCTTTAGCTGTCGATCCTTCTGAATTAGCGGCATCAAAAATCTCTTTGAATTCGCTGATTGCTGCATCTAGATCTTCTGATTTTGGCAAGTCTTTTGTTGTACGGATCGTTTCAAATAATTCAGGATGTTTGCCGTCTAAAAAGTCAAACAGTTCTGATTCGAAATCTAGGATTTTTGCCACACTGATACTATCTAAAAATCCGTGCGTCAGTGCATATAAAATAACAACTTGTTTTTCAACTGCTAATGGTGCATGTAATTTTTGTTTTAAAATTTCAACAGTCCGACGACCTCGGTTTAGTTTTGCTTGTGTTGCCGCATCTAAATCAGAACCAAACTGAGTAAAAGCTTCTAATTCTCGGTAACTTGCTAAATCTAAACGAAGTGTCCCAGCGACTTTTTTCATTGCTTTGATTTGTGCTGAACCACCAACACGTGACACGGAAAGACCAGCATCAACGGCTGGACGTGTACCCGCATAGAACAAATCGCTTTCTAAGAAAATTTGTCCATCTGTGATTGAAATAACGTTTGTTGGAATATAAGCAGAAATATCTCCGGCTTGCGTTTCAACAAATGGTAAGGCAGTCATTGAACCGCCACCTAATTCATCACTTAATTTTGCTGCACGTTCTAATAAACGTGAATGCAAATAGAACACATCACCTGGATAAGCTTCCCGACCTGGAGGACGACGTAATAGTAATGACAGTTCACGATAAGCAACAGCTTGTTTTGATAAATCATCAAAAATGATCAAAACGTGTTTGCCGTTGTACATGAATTCTTCACCCATTGCAGCTCCTGCATAAGGCGCAATATAAAGCAATGGCGCTGGTTGAGATGCTCCAGCATTCACAATAATTGTATAATCTAGTGCGCCATATGCTCTTAACGTTTCGACTTGGTTACGAACCGTTGATTCCTTTTGACCGATAGCAACATAGATACAAATAACATCTTGACCTTTTTGGTTGATGATCGTGTCGATGGCAATCGATGTTTTACCAGTTTTACGGTCACCGATCACTAATTCACGTTGACCACGACCAATTGGTACAAGAGCATCAATTGCTTTAAGACCAGTTTGCATCGGTTGATCAACTGATTTTCTTTGCATAACACCTGGAGCTGCTGCTTCTACTGGACGTGTCTTATCTGTCTTGATTTCACCCAGACCATCGATTGGTTGACCTAATGGATTAACAACACGTCCGATCATTGCTTCGCCGACAGGGACTTCCATGATTTTACCAGTGCGTTTTACTTTATCGCCTTCTCGAATGGTTTCAAAATCACCTAGAATGATAATACCAACGTCATTGGTTTCTAAGTTTTGCGCCATTCCGTATGAGCCATTAGAAAATTCAAGTAATTCTCCGCTCATTGCGTTTTCTAATCCATGGGCACGAGCGATTCCATCCCCAACGTATGTGACAGTCCCAATTTCTTCGACTGCTAGTTCTTGTTGATAATTTTTGATTTGTTCCTTAATCAAGGCACTGATTTCTTCTGCTTTGATAGCCATTCAATTCACCTCTTTATTGTGCTGAACGTTATTTTAATAACAATTCTTGGATTCGTTCTAATTGCTTGTGGATACTGCCGTCAATCACTTTGTAGTTGGCTTCTATTATCACGCCGCCAACAATTTCAGGATCGATCAAATTAATTAGATTCGCTTGCTCATAGCCTAACAATTTTGCTGCTTTTTCTTCCATCAATCGGTGTTGTTCTTTGGTCAATGGAACGGCAGTCAACGCTGTTCCTAAAAGTAAGCTTCTATGTTCATCGTAACGTTTTTCATATTCATCGATCATCAATAATAAATCATTCATGCGTGAATAGTTATAAACGACATTTAGGAAATTCTCAAGGGTTCCTTCAAATCCGTTAACCAATTGTTTCATGATTTCGTCTTTTTCATAAGGTTCAAGACGGACATCACTTAAGATATCGCCTAAATCTGGTACTTCATTAAAAATTTCTCTGAGTTTTAATAAGTCTTGATAAATGCTATCGGCTTCTTCATTTTCAATCGCCAACTCAAACAAAGCTTTACCGTAGCGTTTACCTACCGTGTACTTATCTAACTTCATTTGAATTACCTAAGCCTTCAATGTAAGAATTGATCAATGAATCGTGTGCATCTGGCGTCAATTCTTTGTTTAAGATTTTTTCTGCAATTTGTAAAGACAAGCTCGCTACTTCGTCTTTAACAGATGCCAATGCTTCTTCATGCTCTTGAGAAATATCAAGACGTGCTTTTTCTCGTAAACGTGACACTTCATCATTGGTTTCTGCTAAGATTTTTTGGCGATTTTGGTCTCCATTCTCTTTCGCATGTTTGATGATTTCTGCTGCTTCGGATTTAGAAGAAAGTAGTTTTTGTTGACGTTCTTCTTGCAACTTAGCAGCTGCGATTCGAGATTGTTCTGCAGAATCTAAATCGTTGGCAATTTTATCTTCACGTTTTTTTAACATATCAGTGATTGCTTCCCAAGCGAATTTCTTGATTAGAAGCATCAAAATTAGAAAAGCGCCACTTACGACAATCATCGTGCCAATTGTTGTACTTGGGCCGGCTTCACCGATTACTAAATGATCTAGCATGAAGTTTCAACTTCCTTTCTCTGCAATTCTCTGTGGTGATGTTGTTAAATGTTTTTCGTTTGTATGATTTGTTCACCTTATTTTTGGTGGAGCATGATGGTTTTTTTATAAGGTAGCTTTTCTCATTACGTTCGCTAAGTATTGCTCATCATCTGTTCTGTCAGATTTTTGATAGCTACAAACTTAACTTGATGTGTTTTGCGGTCTACTTTATTTTGGAGAAGCTTGATGGTTCTTTTAATAGGTTACTTCTCTCACTATGTTCGCCAAGTACTGCTCATCATCAGCTCTGCCTTTGGGCTAGAACTTTGAAGTATACTTGATATGTTTGGCGGTCTACTTTATTCTGGTGAAGCTTGGTGTTTCTTTTAATAGGTTACTTCTCTCTCTTCGTTCGCCAAGTACTGCTCATCATCAGCTCTGCCGACGGCAGTCGCTGTGATTCGCAGCAAAGAAAGCAGCAACGCGTGGCGTTTTAAAAACTCAGCGTCCTGCCTTCTAAAGAGATTATTTAAGCACTAATAACAATGCAATAACTACACCTAGAATTGGAACCGCTTCGATCAAGGCTACCCCGATAAACATTGTAGTTCTAAGTTGTCCAGCCATTTCTGGTTGACGTGTCATTGATTCGATTGTTTTTGAGATAACTTTTCCGTTACCGTATGCTGCTCCGATTGCTGCTCCGAAAACTGCGATTGCTGCTGCGATATAATTCATTATTGTTTTCCTCCTAAGAAATAGTTGTTTTTAATTTATTGTTTATTCTTCGACTTCAACTTTATGAGCCATGTAAACCATTGATAATGTGACAAAGATAAATGCTTGAATTCCACCGATAAATAATGAAAAGGCTAACCAGATCATTTCTAACGGTATTGCTAGTGGAATCGTCCAAAGTCCTACACTTGATACAAGTCCTGCAATCAGTCCAAGTAATACTTCACCAGCAAAAATGTTTCCGTATAAACGTAGCGCCAACGTAAGCAAGTTCGTAAATTCTTCCATCAACTTGATCGGCATTAGAAACGATACTGGACTTAAAAAGCTGTTTTTAAAATATCCTTTTAAGCCAAAACGACTAACACTGAAGAAATGTGTTAAAGCAATCATGATCAAGGCTAATGTCAAGGTAACCATCGGATCGGCTGTTGGGCTCTTCCAATACGTATAATCTCCGATTGCCACTTTGGTTACTAATCCAATAATATTAGCAACTAAAACGAACATGAACATCGTGAATGCTAGCAGGTGAAAATTTGTTACTTCTTTACTCGGCATATTGTCGGTAATGATACTTCGAACAAAATCAATGAGATACTCAATGACATTTTGTTTGCCTTTAGGTTTCATTTGTATATTCCTTGTGCAGTAATATACTATCCCAAAGACAATGACACATGTTAACAGAACCATTAAACAAATCGTTCCGTCAAACCAAATTGGCCCAATCTTGAAGAGTAGTGTCTTCTCTTCCAAATTTTTTCACCTCTTTTCCAACAAACTTGCGAGAAGCTTAAAAAGGCTTCTATTTCTTAACCACACGTATCATACCACCAACGATGAATAATTTCAAAAGAATTTCATGAAAATTGGACACTTCTTTTAATATGACAAAATAGTAAAAGAATAAAGTCTCACTGGTAATTGGTCGTACAATAGTTGGTTACTGAAAAAACGATGAAAACTCATCAGTTTCCTTACACTCTACCAAATTTTTCACATAAGATAAAGCAAAGAAAACAAATATGCGAAAAAGAATAAAATAACCACATAATCAATTTCTTTTCATTCAAAAAATTGACAATTCTCTTGATAAACTACCTTAAATTATTTTTTAACGTTCGGTCTATTTCACGATTGATTTCTTTGCGTTTCAAATCTTCCCGTTTATCGTATTGTTTTTTCCCTTTAGCTAGACCGATTAACACTTTGGCATAGCCATTACGGATATATACTTTTAACGGAATAATCGTGATTCCAGTATTTTTGGTCTCAGCAATCAGTTTGGCGATTTGTTTTTTGTGCAGTAATAATTTTCTTGTTCGTAAAGGATCATGATTAAAAATATTGCCCTGCTCATAGGGACTGATATGCACATTGAGCAGGTAAGCTTCGCCATTTCTGATTCTGGCAAAGCCATCTTTTAAGTTGATTCGTCCATTGCGGATCGACTTTATTTCAGTTCCTTGTAAAACAATTCCAGCTTCCATTGTATCAACAACAGTATAGTCATGCCGCGCTTTACGATTTTGGGCAATCAGTTTTCCTTCCCCTTTTGGCATACCCATTCCTCCGTTTTCTATTTTTTCTTCGGTTTCTTCGCTTTTTTCTTTTTGACTACTTCTTTATAAAATGGTTTTTTACCTTTTTTCTTGTTTTTCTTTTGTGTAAAAGGTTTCTTATCGGTATCTTTACGGTCAGAAGTTCGTTTTCGACGCCCATCTTGACGTTTCTTTTGTTTTGGCGCTTCAATTCTTTCGACTTCTTCAGCTTCAAGAAATTCAAAATCGATTTCTCTGGTTTCTGGATCGGCTTTGTCTACTCTAACTTTGACTTTTTGACCAATTTTCAAGGTCATTCCTGTTCGTTCGCCAACAAGCGCCATATGATTTTCAATAAAATGGAAATAATCTTGTTTCAAGTTATTGACGTGGATCAAGCCTTCAATTGTATTTGGTAATTCTACAAACAGGCCGAATCGAGTAACCGAACTAATAACGCCATCGTATTCCTCACCTATTTTATCAGCCATAAATTCTGCTTTCTTCATCGAATCGACTTCACGTTCTGTCTCAACTGCACGACGTTCCATTCTTGAGCTATGATCAGCAATATCTGGCAAATCCTGTTCCCATTTTTCTTTTAATTTTTCAGAGACATTTCCTTCATAACTGCGGATCAATCGATGAACGATCAAATCTGGATAACGACGGATCGGTGAGGTAAAGTGGGTATAGTATTCTGCAGCCAAACCATAGTGACCATAGTTATCCTCTGAGTAACGCGCTTGTTGCATACTACGCAGCAACATTGTATTGATTACAGCCTCTTCTGGCTTATCAACCACTTGCTCTAAAACCTTTTGTAAGTCTTTTGGTGTAATGTCGGCTTTAGTCCCTTTGACTAAAATGCCCAATACGGCAGCAAAATCAAAGAAACGTTGCATTTTTTCTTCTTTGGGTTGCTCGTGAATTCGGTAAATAAATGGTAATTTCAAGTCATTGAAATGCTTCGCTACGGTTTCATTTGCTGCTAGCATAAATGATTCGATCAAACGTTCCCCCACCCCACGTGTACGCAGTAAAATGTCATGTGGATGACCATTTGCGTCAACTAACACTTTTGCTTCACGGTCCTCAAACGAAATCGCACCACGATTTTCCCTCATGTGTTCAAGAATATGGTGAAGTTCCCCCATTTCTTTAAACATAGGAAGTAATTTTTTGTAACGTGTCATCGTTTCTGGTTTTTCTTCTTCTAAAATTTCATTAACTGCGGTATAGGTCATCCGCTCAGTTGTTTGAATCACGCTTTGGAAAATATCATGTTTCACGACATGACCTTCAGGCGTTATCTCCATTTCACAACTCATTGTGAGTCTTGGCACGTTAGGGTTTAATGAACAAATACCGTTCGATAATCGCTGTGGAATCATTGGTACAACACGGTCTGTTAAGTAAACACTAGTACCGCGTTCGTATGCTTCTTGATCTAACTCACTACTTTCTGTCACGTAATAAGAAACATCTGCGATATGAACGCCTAAGAAATAGTGGCCATTGTCTAACTTACGGACAGTCACTGCGTCATCTAAGTCCTTAGCGTCTTCACCATCGATCGTTACGATCAATTGATCACGTAAGTCTCTACGGCCTTTGATATCCATCTCTGAGATTGCATCAGGCACCTTGTCGGCTTCGGCGATCACTTCATCTGGAAAACTTGTTGGAATCCCATGAGCCACGACAATCGACAAGATATCCATGCCAGGATCATTTTTATGGCCAACCACTTTTTTGACGATCCCTTCCAAACTCTTTGGATATTCTTTTTCAGGGTAGTGAGTCACTTCTACGATCACGATACTACCGTCAACGGGTTTGATTCCTTGAGCGGCAATATTAAACGTTAAACCTGTCATTTTTTTATCTTTTGGCACCGCATATCCGTATAGATCTGTTTCACTCACTTCTTTTTCATCATAGGCGATAAATTCACCAACGACTTGCGTGATTGCACGCGTTTTGATTGCTGCGACTTTCCCTTCAGCACCGCGATCTGAAAAAGCATCTGCCGGCTGAACGATGTCAATGACAACAATATCGCCATCCATTGCAAAATTTACAGCTTCTTTTGGAATATAGACATCGGCTTCTTCTGGATCGATTGTCACAAAGCCAAAGCCTCGTTCATTTGCACGAAAAGTCCCTTCAATGTCACCACTTTTTTGTGGTAAACGGATTTTTCCTTTTTTAGTGAATTCTACTGATTTTTCCCGTTCCATCGTCGCAACGGTTTGAACAAGTAATTTAAAATCTGAGCTTTTTTGCAGTTGTAAGCCTTCTGCAATTTCTTCCATAGAAAAACTCTTTTTCGTATGATTTTCTAGGAAAAATAGGATTTTCTCCTTGATTGTTTGTTTTGTCATTCTTTCTCCTCACTCCAAGACAGTGTATTTAAAAATGCTAACACATCTTGTTCTAATTGTTTATGATCTGGTCCAATCGTCAGAACATGTCCGCTATTTGGATACCAGTTTAATGTAAATCGTGTCTGGGTTAGTGCTTGAGCGGTCTGATAAACGCCCATAGGATCGATCATTTCATCTTTGCCAGCCTGTCCCATAAAGACGGGAACTTCGATTTGATCAAGTTTTGCGGCTATTTGTTCAGAATAAGATTCAATGTCTTTTAATTGACTATAAGATGCTTCTTTGATTTTCCCCATACGCTGCGTTCGTTCTTCACTTGGCACACCAGCCGTTTTCAAGACTTTATCTGCATACAAGACAAAATTTTCAGGTACGTTGTTTTTTACTGGAAAAACGGGTGAACAGAAAAAACCACCACCGATAATTCCTTCTAATTGACTTGTTAATGCGCCCATCGTAAAAATACCACCCATTGATAAACCAAAGACGGCTATCTCTTGATACCCTTTTCCCTTTAAAAACTGTACAGCATCAATTGTGTCTTGCCACCAGTCACTAGTCGATTTCCCCAAAATATCTTCTGGTGCAACCGTTGCATGTCCAGAAAAATTAGGTGAATACACCGTATAATTTTCTTTTTCTAAATAACGACTCAACATACGAACATCGTTACTACTGCCTGAATACGCGTGCAAGAGTAATACTGCACGGGAACCATTTTGCGTAAATAATGGTTTAGGTAGACTTATTGTTTTCACTATCTAATTCACCTCATCCTCATTTTAGCACATTATCTATTGAAAGCCTTATGAAAAGAAAGTTGTTTCAAGAACTTTTCACAGATAGTAGTCAATTTTTTTAAAAGAAAAAAGCCTCTCCGTAAACGAGAGACTTCAAAGAGCTTACTTTGATGATAATAATACTAAAATAAATAATAGTAACATCCAAACAGCACCAATAATTGCTGTTGCACGTTGCATAACAGCTTCAAATCCGCGTGCTTTTTGTTTACCGAAAAGTTTATCTGCGCCACCTGTAAATGCACTTGCTGCACTGTTTTGTTTACTTGGCTGCATCATAACGGCAATAACCATCACTACTGAAAGGATGATCACAAGTGTTAAAATAAAATTATACATAGTCTAATTCTCCCTTATTCACAAAATACATCTATTATACTTTAGCATATTTTTTGTACAAATACCAGTTGTATTTGCAAAACGAGAATGTTTCAACTAAATTATACGAAAAAATGACCTGTGTTTCCTCATTCAAGCACAGGTCATTTTCATCACGTTCTTAATACATCACTATATTCAGATTTTGTATCAAATTCTTTTTTGGCAAAGGGGCATAGTGGAATTATCTTTTTCCCTTCACGACGGGCTTTTTCTACACCGTTATAGACTAGTTTTTCTGCTAATTTTTGCCCTCTGTAGGTCGGATCAACAAATGTATGATCGATAATCATCATGTGATCTCCTGCGTTGGACCAAGTCATTTCACCAATTTCTTGGTCGTCATCGTTTAATAACACAAAACGATTTTTTTCTTCTTTGATTTCCATCCTTATTTTCCATCCTTTCGAATGTATTTTAGTGCTCCGCTAGGGCACGTATTAATTACTTGAATGTCCTCTTCAATACTACCATTATCAGCAATGATCCACGGGCGGCGTCCTACTTCAAATACGTTTGGATTCCCTCGAACACAATTGCCAATATGCACACATACATCTTTGTTATAGTAAATATCCAGATCCTCACCTAAGTATTTACGATACCCTTGCTCTGTCAGCATTTCTTCTGTGACACTTTGGTTATTTACTTTGCTGCCATCCATATTTTTCCTCCTCAAACTATAAAATTACAGTCATTTTTTTATTCTTTAGTCAAGTTGATTTTAACAATTAAAAATGGACGTTGCAACTATCTTTACTCTTGCACATCGGTCGTATAGAAAGAGTCGTTTTAATCATTTTTAGCTCGTAACGAAGAAAGAATAGAGACAGTATCCACCACTTCTTGTAAAATCGCACCTAATAAGGCTGGAATAATCCCTGTGCTAGCGATCAACATCAAGATCGTACAAATCAGAATACCGATCAACACAGATTGTTTAGCGATTTTCATTGTGTCTTTAGAAATAGCCACTGCCGTACTAACTTTTTCTAAGTCATCTTTTAAGATCACAGCATCAGCCGTCTCACTTGCTGCAGTAGCTCCGCGAGCCCCCATTGCGATTCCCACATCTGCAATTGCCAAAGAAGGTGCATCGTTTACTCCATCCCCGACCATTATCACAGGACGATCAGCATTAACTATTTTCTTTAATACATTAATTTTGTCTTGAGGTAAGCACTCTGCATAGACTTCCGTGATGCCGACTTCTTTTGCGATATCATCGGCAACTTTTTGATGATCTCCAGTCAACATCAATAAGTGATTTACATGCAATGTTTGCAATTGATCCATTGTTTTCTTTGCTTCTGGACGAATGCTATCATTAAAAGTGATATAGCCTAGAAATTGTTCATCTTCGGAAACATATACAGCAGTTTGGTCCACTGTATCTTCAATTTTTTTTGGTGACACAAATGCTGGTTTCCCGACACGAACTACTTTTCCTTCAATCGTTGCTTTTACGCCGGATCCTGTTATTTCTTCTAATTCTGACACATTTTTCAAGCTTTGTGCTGATGAAAAATGAGCTACCAGAGAACGTGCCAATATATGGCTAGATTCTTGTTCAGCACTTGCCGCTAAAAGTTCTAACTGATCGGCTGAAAAACCATTAGCAGGAACAATCTTATCCACTGATAATTCTCCTTTAGTGATGGTTCCAGTCTTGTCAAAGGCAATTGATTTAGCACTCGCCATTTTTTCTAAAGTAGTTCCTGTCTTTACAACGATTCCATTTCGACTTGAACGGCTCATACCAGCAACTAAAGCAATCGGTGCCGCCAATATCAACGGACATGGGGAAGCTACAACTAAAACCTCAGCAAACCGGGTTGGGTCCTTTGAAATAAACCAAGCAACACCTGCAATGACATAAGCTGTAATTGTAAATGGCACCGCGTATCGATCAGCCATCCGAACAAAACGGGCAGGCTGTGCTTCTGATTCTTTCACAAGCTTAACGATTGTTTGATACTGACTATTTGCCGCCGTTTTTTCAGCCCTCATCGTTAACGAATTGTCACCATTGATCGAACCAGACATGACTAAATCGTCTACATTTTTATTGACAGGACGAGATTCACCAGTCAAAGATGATTCGTCAACAGTTGATGTACCACTAACGACACGACCATCGACTGGGATTATTTCTCCCGGTTTGACAACTAGCTGATCGCTAACAATAACTTTTTCCACCGCAATGTCGATCAGATTTCCCTCAACTAGCTGATGGGCTTTTTGCGGTGAATTATCAAGTAGTGATTTTAATTCTTTATTGGCTTTTTTAGCTGCATAATCTTCAAGCGAATCGCCACCAGTCAACATAATCAAAATCATTAAACTCGCCCAGTATTCCCCGACAGCCAAGGTTGCAACGATTGCTGTGATTGCTAAAATATCAACACCGTATCTACCTGATTTCAATGTTTTCACCATTTCTACCAACATCGACAACGCCATAACCGAACCAGTGATAATGATGATCCCGTAGGCAACAGCCGATTGATTAAAAATAAATTCAAATAATAATGCTAAAATTCCTGTTATGACAGTAATCACCAATTTGATTAAATGCTTCATTTATACTCACTCCTTTTAAACACAGTGATCTCTTTCTTAAGACTACTCCTCGTGGAAGAAATAACAAAGCCAAAGCCCCTAAATGAAAATGATTGTCATTCTTTATACACAAAATAAGACGAGGCTGGGACATAACTCTACGAGTCACATTCCAGCCTCAAGGAATCAAGATACTTTTGTCTAATAACTGTAATCATTTAAATCACGCGCTTCTTCTTTTTGACTGTTCTATTTTCTTGTCTTTTTTCAACTTCATAGACTGCTCTTGTCATAAAGAGTGAGATATAGTTAAAGATAGAGCGACTACCTAGAATCAATGGTAGATAAAAGAAAACATTTCGGGTAAACAATGACGTTAGCATAAAGAACTCACCGAAAAATAGGAAACAAACTAGAAAAGCGACTAGTAAAAGACCAATCATGATCTGTTTTTTTAAATCCAACGGTCGAGCTGCTCGAAGTAACACTTGAAATCCGACACAGCCTGTAAGTAACACGCACATTGTAGAGACTTCTTGATGCGATAGATCAAACCAAATACCAGCAATTTGCAGCACTAAAATATTAAACACAACCGTTAAAGCACCAGGAACTGAAATTTTCAATATATTGGTTAAAAAATGACCCTTGATTCGTTGATAATTAGGCTCTAGCGCCAAAATAAAGGAAGGTATTCCGACTGTTAAGGTATTGATTGGTGTTAACTGCAACGGGGCAAAGGGATAGGGTAAGAATAAAAAGATAAAGCTTACAGCCAAAATAGCTGAATAGATTGTTTTTACCATATACATTGAAGCAACACGCTCAATATTATTGATGACTCTACGCCCCTCATTTAATACTTGAATCATTGAACTGAAATCAGAATTCAGCAAAACAACATCCGACACCGCACGGGCAGCATCACTGCCACTGGCCATGGCTACACTGACATCCGCTTCTCTCAAGGAAAGAATATCGTTGACACCGTCACCCGTCATACAAGTCGTATGACCATTTTGTTTCAGTGCTTGGATCAACTCTCTTTTTTGGTAGGGAGTTACTCGGCCAAAAACAGTCGTATTTTCTACTAATTCATTAAAGTTTGCTGAATCAGAAATAGTGCTCATATCAACAAAATTTTCAGCACCATCTATGCCGGCTTGTTTGGCGATTTGAGACACAGTTATGGGATTATCACCAGAAATAACTTTTAGGGTTACATCTTGTTTGGAAAAATAAGAAAAGGTATCCACTGCATTTTCTCGAATCGTATCGGCAATAATGAAAATCCCAACCGTTTCTTTTTTTGAGGGTAATTCAGGACTTTTTAATTCTTCTGGAAAATGAACTAAAATCAGGACACGGTCTCCTTGCTCATTGTATGGCGCCAACTTTTCTTGTAAGTCTTCTGGAACTTTAGAATATATAAATTCAGGCGCCCCCATGACAAATGAGCCTTTTTCTTCAAACGTCACCCCACTCCACTTTCGATCAGAAGAAAAAGGAATCACTTCTTTGACTTTCCAAGTAGATTGGGACAATGGAAACCTTGTTCTAAGAACTTTTGCTGTCGCATTTTGATCAGACAAGCCTAGCATCATTTCACCCATCGCACGTTCAACTTCACTTGCTGGAAAACCAGCTTGTGGAATCAATTCTTTAAAAGTTAAAGTGCCGTCAGTGATCGTTCCAGTTTTATCTAAGCAAATCGTATCGACTCGAGCAAGCGTTTCAATACAAGACAGGCGTTGGATCAATGTTTTTTTTCTAGCTAGGTTTGCTGCACCAACGGCAAATGCCACACTAGTCAATAACATTAGTCCTTCTGGAATCATACTAATCAAGGCACCAGAAACACCTAAAACTGTTTTAGGAAACGACTGTGTCGATTGGTATTGTGACCAAAACAATAGTAAACCAATTGGGACAATCGCAAACGTTAGTCCTTTTATTAACAGATTCAGAGAATTCATTAATTCAGAGGTTGATTGCTTTTCTGTTTTTGCTTCTTTTGACAGCTTAGAAACAAAATTATCTTCTCCAACAGCAGAGATTTTAACAAAGCCTAAGCCTGATGTGATAAAACTACCGCTCATGATTTTATCACCATTTTGCTTTGTGATTTTATCAGATTCTCCCGTTAGTAAAGACTCGTCAACCTCCATCCCATCAGCTTGCAGTACAATTCCATCAGATGGCACTTGATTGCCCAAGGTCAAGACTAAGACATCCCCTAAAACGATCTCATCTTGAAAAATCTTTACTAACCGCCCTTCTCGCAGTGCAGTAACTTCTGTTTTATTGACAATTGATAATTTATCGATCGTTTTTTTAGCATGTATTTCTTGAATCACACCAATTGCTGTATTAATGATGATGATCCAAAAAAATAGTGCATTCTTCGGATATCCTACAGCAAAAACTGCAACTGCCAGAAATAAATTGATAAAATTGAACAAAGTTAGTGAGTTATCTAGAATAATCTGTTTTGTTGTTCTAGACAAATCTTCTACTTCTTTGTTGTATTTTCCTTCTGCGTAAAGCTGTTCTACCTCTCTATCAGATAAGCCAGTGATATTAGCTGGTATCCTAATATCATTATTATTTATCGTTTGTGCTTTTTCTTCAGATGAAAGAAACTCCTCATTATCGATATCTCTTTTTTTCCTGAATAATTTTTTCATATTTTCATTCACCTTTTTCTTGCTATAGTTACGTTTATTGTAGAGTAATTCACCGATTATTGTAGATTACTAGTTTAAGTTTACACTTTTTTTAACCATTTGAACAAAATGAAGGTATTTTAAATTGAAAATAGGTATAAAAAAAAGGCCATTTTTCTAGCCATTCTTTTTGTTCATTTCGATTTATTTAAGTCTAGTTACTTTAGATTGGAGCGAGAACTTTGTATTGATTCACATTTACCTGTTACTACGATATTTTGATCGTGTCTCACTCTAGATTAGAGTGAGACCGTTTATATTCACGTCCAAAGCTTCAGCGATCAAATTTCAATCCACTCACTCTAGATTAGAGTGAGACGGAGCAACGACATCAAATCAAAAAGTAACACTTGTTATTTCAATCCACTCACTCTAGATTAGAGTGAGACGCTGCTAATCGATTAAACGATGGGCAGAAAAAAATTTCAATCCACTCACTCTAGATTAGAGTGAGACTGACACAAACAAAGACACTAAAACACACCTATTATTTCAATCCACTCACTCTAGATTAGAGTGAGACAAAAAGGATACTTGATTGCATTTGGTAGAGAGAAATTTCAATCCACTCACTCTAGATTAGAGTGAGACAAGTAGAGTTGGCTCCAATGGTCGAGTGGGTACAATTTCAATCCACTCACTCTAGATTAGAGTGAAACCTGAACAAATGTTAGAGGATATAGAGCGGATTAAGATTTCAATCCACTCACTCTAGATTAGAGTGAGACAATTTATGTTCAAGTAAAAACACAAGGTGATTATATTTCAATCCACTCACTCTAGATTAGAGTGAGACGTCATGGCAATGCTAAAACACCAAAGTATTTTACTGCTATTTCAATCCACTCACTCTAGATTAGAGTGAGACGAGGAGGAATAAAAATGAGTAAACCATATACAACAATTTCAATCCACTCACTCTAGATTAGAGTGAGACGCGGAATTTATCAACTTAAAAAGAAAGATCTATATTTCAATCCACTCACTCTAGATTAGAGTGAGACTCACAAGAAGTTTGCGGAAAAACGGACAGAAAAAATTTCAATCCACTCACTCTAGATTAGAGTGAGACTCGAATGTTAAACCAGTTGAGAGTGCGATTTCTGATTTCAATCCACTCACTCTAGATTAGAGTGAGACCGTGAAAAAACAAAAATAACAGTCAAAAACTTACTATATCTACTATTTCTTCACGTAAATCTATACAACCATTAAAATAAAATGAGAAAAACAGCTTAATTATGCTCTTTTTCGCTCTTTTTTTGGTGCGGATCTCCCAGTGTTTTTATGGGCACTTAGGGTCCGCACCAAACGATCCCTTACCTTTTTGAACTTTTAAAGGCTTACTTCCAGAAGTCATCAAAAATGGAAATCGGCATATGGCGTTTATGTTGGGTCTTTTTATACCAACCTTCAATCGTTTCCTTTGCTGGTTCAGATACTTTTTTCCCTTCAACATAGTCATCGATATCATCATAGGTCACACCAAGCGCAACTTCATCTGCCAACAATGGTTTATCATCTTCTAAATCAGCAGTTGGGATCTTTGTATACAATTCAGCAGGTGAGCCCAATTCTTTCAATAAGGCTTTTCCTTGACGCTTATTTAAGCGATATAACGGTAAAATATCAGCACCACCGTCTCCATATTTTGTATAAAAACCAGTAATATTTTCAGCAGCGTGATCCGTTCCAATCACAGCGCCTGCTTTTGCTCCAGCAATCGCATATTGAACGATCATCCGTTGCCGTGCCTTCATATTGCCTTTATTGAAATTATTAATCGAAACACCAGACTCCTCAAGTGAAAGAACACCTGCATCGATAGCAGGTTTGATATTAACTCGTAAAGAAACATCCGGCTGAATAAAATCTAGGGCTTTTTTAGCATCCGCTTCATCCACCTGTTCACCGTAAGGCAAACGCACAGCAATAAACTGATACTCATCATCTTTCGTTTCCTGACGCATTTCCTCCATTGTTAGCTGAGCCAGTCGTCCAGCTAAAGTGGAATCCTGACCGCCACTAATACCAAGTACAAAGGTTTTTAAAAATGGATATTTATATAAGTAATTTTTCATAAAATCAACACTTTTTCGAATTTCTTCTTGCGGATCGATTTGTGGTTTGACACCTAATTCTTCAATAATTGCCTGTTGCAGTGACTCCATATAAAATCCCTCCTAATTTAAAAGCGGAACAAATCGGTTAATCCTGTAGAAAATTAGGAAATTGGTACTGAAACGTTCTTTGTTTCATTGCCAATTTATCTATTTTCCTAAGGATTGATTTGTGTAGCTAGATAATTTAAAAGCATAGCAGGCTCGGTCGGCTCTGACTGAAAAATAGGAAATTATGACTGAGGTGCTTTTTACCTCATTCATAATTTATCTTTTTTCCGAGAGACTAGCCCATGCAGCTAGATAACATTAAAAGCATAGCAGACTCGTTTAACTCCGACTGGAAAATAGGAAAAATCGATTGTGGTGCTTTTTACCACAAACTATTTTTATCTTTTTCCCAAGGAATTAGCCCGCGTAGCTAGATAACATACGGTAAAAACGTTCCGCTTCGCTTCACTGTGTTTCAAAACAAAAGCGGAACAAACCGGTTAATCCTGTAGAAAATTAGGAAATTGGTACTGAAACGATCTTTGTTTCATTGCCAATTTATCTATTTCCATAAGAATTGATTTGTTTAGTTAGGTATATCTATTTGCCTTCACTTAATGCTTTGACATCCACACGAACTTTTTCAAGTAAACGCATTTTATGATTCCAACACTCAGTTGATAGATCGACTGGGTATTTTTGCGGATTAAGATCACGTTTATACTCTTCCCAAAGTGAATCAAGATTTTCTTTTGCGTAGCTTTTGATTTCTTTTAAAGTTGGCATTTCATACACTCGTTTTCCTTCAACAAAAATATCTTGTAACACCGCTCTAGCTTCAAAATCTCTGACTGTTTTATTGATAAATGTATGCACTGGATGGAACATATAAATCTCCTCTTGTTTGCGAGGATCTTCATCCCACAGTGTCACATAATCACCTTCAGATTTCTTATCTGATTTACGTGTGATGCGCCATACTTGTTTTTTCCCAGGTGTTGTAACTTTTTCGGCATTGCTAGAAAGTTTGATGGTATCTTTCATCTGACCATCTTTATCTTCGATCGAAACTAATTTAAACACAGCCCCTAAAGCCGGTTGATCATAGGCCGTGATCAATTTCGTTCCAACACCCCAAACGTCGATTTTAGCTTTTTGCATTTTTAAACTTAAAATCGTATTTTCGTCTAGGTCATTTGAGGCGTAGATTTTAGCTTCGGTGTATCCCGCTTCGTCTAATTGTTCACGCACTCGTTTTGAAATATACGCCATATCGCCACTATCAAGACGTACACCGAGGAAATTGATTTTATCGCCCATTTCCTTCGCTACCCGGATTGCTCCTGGTACTCCAGATTTCAAGGTGTCATAGGTATCAACTAAAAAGACACAATCCTTATGCGTTTGTGCATATGCTGTAAAAGCATCATAATCATTTCCATATGACTGTACTAATGAATGTGCATGCGTTCCGCTAACTGGAATACCGAAAACTTTACCAGCTCGAACATTACTTGTCGCATCAGCTCCGCCAATGTATGCTGCCCGAGTGCCCCAAACAGCCGCATCCAATTCTTGGGCACGACGAGTTCCAAATTCCATCAAAGGATCATCTCCAATGACAGATTTGATTCGTGCCGCTTTTGTTGCAATTAGGGTTTGGAAATTGACCATATTCAACAGAGCCGTTTCGATCAGCTGACATTGCGCTAAAGGACCTTCTACCTGGATCAACGGTTCATTATTAAAAACTAAGTCCCCTTCTAAAGCAGAACGAACAGTACATTTAAATTCAAACTCTTTTAAGTAAGTCAAAAAATCCTCTGGGTAGTTTTCTACTTCTCTCAGATAGGCAATATCCGTATCTGTAAATGTTAAATTCTCTAAATAATCGACCAACCGCTCTAAACCAGCAAAAATAGCATAGCCATGATTAAAAGGCATCTCTCGAAAATAACATTCAAAAACAGAATGTAAATCGGCCCTTCCTAATTTCCAATACGTCTGCATCATGTTGATTTGGTATAAATCCGTATGTAATGTTAAACTATCATCCTTGTATACTTTTTTCATCTCAATATGCCATCCTTTGTCTTTTCTAGAATTTTAATTTTTATTATAACAAATAACTATTTTTTTAACTAAAAACTGGTTTTAAGATGCTTTTTTCTTGAAAATAAAAAATTTACTGAAAAAGTAATTCAATACAACTACTGCAACTTGTGTTACCATTTTTGCCCAAAAATCGGAGATATGCATCACTTCTATCATTAAAACCATCAATGCCATGTCAACGACAAATGATAGTACTCGGTACCAGTAAAACAGCAACATCTCTCTAATAAAAGAGCCCATATCTTCATGATTGCTGGCAAATACAAAATATTTATTAGTAAAGAATGCAAACAATACTGATAAAAACCAACCGATTGCATTACTTATTTTATAGTCGATTCCTAATACATCCTTACAAACAAAGAAAATCACTATATTAACAATCGTTGTTGCCACACCAAAAACTAAATAAGAAATCACTTCTTTATATTTATGAAATAATTCTTTCAACGTCCACGCTTCCCTTCGTTCCTTTTCCTATTTTATCAAATATAAGATAGAAATCATACTGATTTTCTAGTTTCTCGTCATTGATTATTGAATCTCTTCCATGAGTTCCTAACAAAGCCGCTTATTATCGCTCAATCACTTGATTGTACTATCCTATTTTAAAAACTAAAAACCCTTGAAAAATTGATGATTCAACTTTTCCAAGGATTTTAATTATTTTTAAGACGGATCAACAGTCTTTTGAATCACAATAATATCTTTTCTAGGAGCGCTAAAAGAATAGCCTTTTTGCTGCATTTCGTTTTTTACACCGATATTGACAGTTACTTCTTCTCGCGTCGTATTTAAAAGTTTTTTGATCACATAATCAACTTCTTTTTTGGTAATCTTCTTTTTAGTATTGATCATGATGATGTCGATTTTATCAAATGCATCAGCATAGACAATTTGAGTACGGTCTAGTGCATATAATTTAAAAAATTTAATCGCTTTTGTACCAAAAACGAACTTCGTAATATTTGGATAAAAATATTCTAAGTCTAAATTCCTGTTGATTGGTGTTTCGATTAATTTCATTCTACCAGCTCCTTGTTTATTTAACTTTGCTCCTAATAGCTTTACATAAAAATTTTACTCTTTCATAGACACTTTGTAAATCAAAAAATAAAATTTATGTTATCCTATAAAAAAAGTCTTGACCTTAACGTTAAGTAAAGGTTTATGCTAGTTTCATACAGGAGGAAAACAGATGGAATACACAATCAAAAAAATTGCTGAATTATCTGGCATCAGCACTCGAACATTGCGTTATTATGACGAAATCGATCTTTTAAAACCTGCGCGTATCAATACTTCTGGTTATCGCATTTATGGAACAAAGGAAATTGACAAGCTGCAGCAGATTCTTTTTTACCGTTCATTAGATTTGAAGCTAGAAGCGATCCAAAAACTACTAAATACACCAAACTATGATCCAAAACACGTGTTACAGGATCATTATCGTCAATTATTGGACAAACGTCAGCAGATCGATCATCTGATCCTCACTGTAGAAAAAACATTACGTTATCAAAAAGGAGAAATCACTATGACTGACAAAGAAAAATTTGTAGGACTAAAACAAAAAAAACTACAAGAAAATGAACAACAATATGGCAAAGAAATACGTGAAAAATATGGGGAGAAAATGGTGGAGGCATCTAATCAAAAGTGGCTGGATCTAAGTGAAGAAGACTATAGCAGAATGGAAGCCGCTGAAAAAGAAATACTTGAAGCATTAAAAATCGTGATGAACACCAAAGAATACCAATCGAAAGAAGCAGAAACCGTCTTTTTTAAGCATAAGGAATGGCTACAATACACTTCTCCCACCTATTCAGTTGAAATGCACAAAGGTCTGGGACAAATGTATGTTGGCGATGAACGATTTGCAGCTTACTATGATAAACGAGCAGGAAAATCTGCTGCTCAAACATTAAATCAAATTATTCAACATTTTGCATAATAGACAAGCGATTACGAGCTTAGTATGATTTAAGGTGTCTGAGAGGTAACTTTTCCAGTTACCTCTCAGACACCTTAAAATCTAAATAGTGATAAAAAAAGTAGCTATTGATTGCTTGTAAACTATCCTCAATACTTTTTTTTGCTTTCTACAATGTCCCTAAATAGGCCAGACCAAATAAAATCAGTAGAAAAATCGTTAAAGCCGCCGATTTAAGTCTTCGTTTTCTCTGTTTTGCAATAAAATTAGCATTTTTTAAACGCTCTTGCTTATAGCTATCAGAGTGTTTGATTTGCGTAATATCATAATAAAAAAATTGCAGAGGCTGTTCCAGCATCGTCTCATCTAATCCATCTGTATAGCCAACCAACAATGTATATTGTCTGATTTTTGATGGGAAATTTCTACTATTCTTCTTTTTTAACTTCACAAATAACTCTTGATCGCCTAAAAAATAATAAGATTGATCATCTTCCTGAATTTCGATCGACTCCATTTTCTGAAATTCATCTGGCAGTTGCGTCTTGATCCGCTGAAAATAGGCGTCAAAAACTTCTGCACGTATATAGCGAAATAAATAGACAACTACGCCTGCCTCAATCAAAAACAATGTCACTAATAACCATCTAATAAGTGCTTCAGATAAACCGACCCCAACAGCCGTTACCAACATGACGGCAAGCAGAAAGAATAAATATTTTTGGTAATGTTTCATGTATAACTGCCTGATTCCCGATTGATAATACTCTAAATCATGTTCAACATTCTTTTTTATTTCGTTCATTGTTACTCCCCTAACTTTAAAAATCCATTCCATAATTACCTTGTTTCAAAAAATGTTCACTGCTTTTATTTTAGCTTAGACAGTTCTCACTGACAACTTGTGTTTTAGCCTTTGATGATTTCTTCAAAAATAAATTTCCCGACACCGCCATCTAAACACTCACCAATAATCAGCTGACACTGCTCTTTCACGATTTCCTTGGCATTTCCGACTGCTACTGGAACATCAACAACTTCTAACATGGCTAAATCATTTTCGCCATCACCGATACCGTAGCTACGTGCATCTGGAAAACTTTTCATGAATTCTTTGATAGCATTCCCTTTGCTGCTCTTTGGGTCAACGATTTCTAAGCATTGGATAAATGAAGAAAAGACATCTGCCGACTCACTTGCCAATAAGTCACGCAAGGTTTCATGTTCTTCATCGCTTGCTTCCATCAATTCGATTTTCATCACTTTTAATTCTGGGTGTTCAGTTAAATAAGCAAATGGATCGTCTACATGCTGACATTGCTCTTTGAAAAAAGCTTCTTTGAAATCCATGATCTGCTTGCCTGTCTCACCCATCGGTTCAAGTTTTTTCCTTAAGGCTAAAATATTCGCTTCATAATTTTCAACTGGCTTTAAAATGATTCCTTCATTTGTATGAATATGATAAAAAATATTTCGTGCTTCTAAAATTGCAATAACTCTTTCACACTCAGTCATGGATACACAATGATTATACTGAACCGGTTCACCGACCAGCTTATAGCCACCACCGTTACTAAAAATAACATCACATTCACTGTCTAATTCATCCATCAATTCGGTCAATTGCGCATAGCCACGACCACTGATAAACACAAAATGGTCCCCTTGCTTTTGTAACGCATAAATCGCATCATAGTTGACCTGTGGCACTTCACCTGCCAGATCTTGAAACGTTCCATCTATATCACAAAAAACAATATTCATTCGTTTAAACTCCTTTTTCTTATCTGCCTATACGCTTGAAGAGGTCGATAGGCTTTTTATTTCAACTATTTGAGTATAGCATAAAATTTCTGTGATATTCTCTTAAATTTAAATACAATTTTTTGAGTAAAAATTTAAAAAAAATGACTGAGACATGACTCTTTGAGTCACATCACAGTCACATGGAATCCGGATAAACGGTGGAGATCACAAGCAACTACTACGTTACACTTCGATCACATCAAATTCTAAGTGCTAAAGCACTAAGAGTTGAAGGCTTCAGAAATAAGCTGAAATTGATTTCACTCGTATCGTTTTTAAGAGCTAAAGTTCTAAGAATAGAAAATATTCTGAAGTAAGCTTCTGCCCTCCCTTTTTCTACTAATTATTTACTTTAAGTAGTCTTAACTTAATAAGCTTTTATATCATTGACAGGCAATAACCGCATCATAATTATCCCAATAATATTTCGTTCAGCCACCAATCCATAATGGCGACTGTCTGTTGCATATGGCCGATTATCTCCTAAAACTAGATAATAGCCTTTTGGAATACGGCTTAGCCCACTAACACCACCACTAGAAAAATCTTCTGTAAAGGATTTACCACTATACTGACTTTCATTGATTCCATTTATAATAAATTTTTCGTCGATAGGTGTGCCATCAATAATTAATACATCATCTTTATATTGAACAAGTTCATCAGAAAGCCCAATCACTCGTCGTACTTGCTGCTTATTTCCGATTTTAAGAACAACTATGTCAAAGCGTTTAATCGCTTTTGTTTTCTTAGCTACCACAATATCTTTATCTCGTAAAGTAGGCATCATCCCATAACCGTCAATTTTTATCCCTTTAAAATAGAAACTACTGGCTATCATCAATAAAAATAGAACTATTCCACAAGCAACCAATAGGTCTTTTAAATAAGGAAAAACAACCTCTTTTTTCTTTATTTTGACTCTTTTCTTGTTTTTTTGAAGCTTCTTTTTAACCATATGTTTCCTGCTTACTTTTCTTTGCTTAGTGCAGATTCATCGACTTTATAATAAGTAAAGGCAGCTTTTTCGTAATCTTTTATCTTTTGGATGTCCTCTAAAAAGTTATCTACTAACTGTGCATTCCCATAAAAATTATATGTTTGAGTACTTGCATTCATTCCCAACTGTTTCACTGCATTGTAGTAGCGATTTAAGATTATTTGACCTTCTTCCGTGTTGATTCCACTTGCCTTTTTAATCCCCTGAGTCGTCATCGATGTAGCTAAATAACGAATATTTTGTCGAACTTTTTCTTCATCGTCCTCTTTATTTTTTGCAATTTCTAACTCTTTTGCAAAATCTTCTAACAGATAATAAGATTTGACTACTGTATCTGAGTCATCGGATGATAAATTCATTGACTGATAGTAGGAAAGATATCCCATACCGCCAACTAATAAACCAGCTAAAATAACGGAAGCAATCATTGAAGTAAGTTGCTTCTTTTTTACTTTTTTTAATTGTACTTTTTGCTTAGCAATTCGTTTATTTTTCTTCTTATTTTTTAGCCTTTTCTTTGGCAACCGAGACAATTTAGTTCGGGTTCTTATATATTGAATCAAACAATAAACAGCAAGAAGAAATAAGACAATTGCTACGGCTACGCCACCGATAAATAGCCGATCTAGAATAGTCATTTTTTCAGCCCCTAACTATCTTGTTTCTTTTTTTTAGGTTTATTAGACGCTTGTGTTTTACTACTCTTTTTTTTAGAAGTTTTATTCGGACGTTTACGATTATTGCGTTTACGTATAAACACAAGTCCTCCAAAGACGATCATAATAACTAGTAATATCCCACCAACAATTAATCCAATTGTTTGCCAATCGATTCCTTTTTCCTGAACCAAACCGACATCTCGTTCGTTAAATCTGTCTGCATCTTTTTGCTTGATTTCAAACTCTTGATCCCATGACCACTTCTTATCACCAGATATCATCAAGATTTTGGCTTTGTATTTCCCTGCTTTCATTTTTTCACCATTCATGCTTATAGGAAAATTGATGAATGAATTTGGTGCCATTCGCATAGCAGTCTGCTTCCGTTCGTATATAACGGCATCGTTATCTTTTTCTGTTATTTGCACCTCTGCTGTAATATCATTTAAATAAGCAGCTTCTATATTTGAAACATTCACAAAAATAGCATTTCGGGCGTTATCTTGATCCGCTTTCACACTATTCAGTTCCAATTTAGGTTCTATAACTTTGTCTGTTTCCTGTAACAAAATTCCAACGATATAAGCATATTGATTAATGATTTGAGAACCAGCTTTTTTATCTTTTTCGCCTTGGTCCGCACGCATAAGTTGAACACCACCGGCTAAGGTACCATCAAAAGCTATTGCTGGCATTTTAATGGTTAAATCAAGGTCTTTTGTTTCTCCTGGACCTAGCTCTACAGTTTTTGGTGCTGTCACAATGTCTTTAAAATCTATTTTTAAAGAAGAATCATTTTCAATGATAGAGTCCCCGTATTCAATCACACCATTTTGATTGGTTTTAGCGCCATTTAAACGAACATTTACCGTAAGCTTTTCTGAGCCTGGATTTGTCAATGCTATTTTGATTACTTGCTGATCATTTGGATTCATTTTCAATTTATAATAGCCTAGATTCTCTTCCATTTGATTTTCTGGATAAGAAACTTTATATGTAAATCCAGTTGCACCACCTGGGTCGTTATTTGCATTTACATTTTGAACATCAGCAGTCATTGATATAACTAATAGTCCAAGTAGACTGAATAAAGTCAGCAATATTTTTTTCTTCATCACTTTTTTCATAATTCACCTCATATATATAATTACTACTCTTATTCAGTATGTATACACTAAAAAAACATGGAAAAAGCAAGCTGATGAGAAAACGTCATCAGCTTACCTCAGAATTAATTACTTACGCTGCTGCAACAATTTTCCAAGTTACTTTAGCTGTATATGTGTCAAGAACCATATTTGATGCAGTTGTTGTAGGAACTGTTAATTGCACAGAACTTGCATCTGTTCCAGGTGCGCCAGCTGGAGCTCCTGTGCCAGGTTTGTAATCAGCACTTTGACCAAATTCTAATACATATGTCCCTTTACCTTCTTTGTTGGCCTTATCAGCAGTTACAACTGTTTTAGCTCCGCCTTGGTATGCCAATTCAAATCCGTTTAAAACATTAGATGGTACAGTGTTTTTGTTGGCACCTTCTGGTACAGCCATCCCATTAGAATAAGTAATCGTTGAGTTTGCAAGAGTTGTTGCATTTGTAGCTGATCCTGTAAATTGTTGTGTTAATTCTGCTGTTACTGTATATCCAACTGTTGCTCCACCACGAACATCAGTCCAACCAACGATTGCTCCACGTGTGCCAGTTCCTGCTGGTGTTGCATTTGATAAATCAATAGCTGCAGCATATTTTTTGATTTCTTTAGTATCTGTACTAATCTTTCCAAAGCTCAAGTTTGAAACTTGGTCGATTATTAAGGCACCAGCATCCGGGTTTGTTGGTATTTCTGGATGTTCAGGTAATTTTTCATCTGGTTTTTCTGGATCGGGTGTTTTATCTTTACCATTAGTACCACCTTCATCAACAGTTACTGTGCCTGTTGAATCTAGTTCTCCTGGAGCTGCAAATGCTTGTGCCGCTCCTCCTGTTGATGCTACTAAAACTCCTGCTACTACTGCTGCTGTACATAAACTTCTTAATTTCATTTGTATTAACTTCCTCTCTTTTTTGAGTTAAAATTTATTAAGGCAACTTGGCTAATATCCAAGTTATCTCCGTTTCGTATTGTACCGGATAAATCTTTGTTGATTCAGGTATCGTTAGGCTAACTGCAGAATTGGTATATGCTGGTTTTTTATAAACCTCATCAATCACTGCTTTACCATCACTATCTTTGAGTGGTTTTAATGTTGCTGATTGCTGGTTACTATTCGCTTCTGATGCTCCAAAAGCAATTGTCCAGACTCCTCTACCCGTGCCAGGTGACGCCGTTGCAACCTCATATGCAGTATTTATTGCATTTAATCCAATGGTTTCTCTTGTCACAGTTGGTGCTTGACTGTCACCACTGGAGTTTGCCCAGCCTTTGTCCAAAGAAAGATAAGCGCCAACTAATGTTTGTTCTTCTTGTTTTTGAATCACAGGATTGTGAAATTGTGTATTCTGCTTAACTTGAAGCGTCCAACCAGTTGATGAACCACGCTGATCTGTAATTTGAATATAGCTTCCTCTAGGCTCTGTCTCATCGAAAAATTGTTGTGCCAACGCTTCGTATGTTCGCTCGTTTTTTTTGATTATTGCCTTGTTAAAGTTCAAGGCAGAAACATAATCAATTCTTAGCGGTCCCGTTGTATTGGGGCTTTCACCAGGATCTACTGTTGTTCCAGGATTTTCTGGATCAATTGGTTTTGTATGATCACTTCCTGTAACAGTGACACTCCCAGAACCGTCTAAAGTATCTGCTGTTGCAAAACTTACTTCTTGTTTAAAACTGACTGAAATAAGACAAACTACAGTTACCATCGTTAGCTGAAAAGGAATCTTCAATCTCATCATTCCTGCTCCTCCTTTTTATGATTTCGCATAAATAAAAGGAAAGCACTTAGTAATAATATTGCTCCACCAATCCATCCGTATCGCTTGACTAGCTCTCCTGTACTAGGTAATCTCCCTTTAGGTTTTTCTGTAACCAAATTAGAAGAATCTGAAGTACTTGGTTCTGTGGAGGAGCTTGCTTCTATCGATGAGCTACTTTCTTCATAAAACGTGATTTTACCGCCTCTGATTACTTGTCCACCACCGCCTTGTGAAGCTTCAACTTGATTAGAATTTAAAACGATCAATCCAACCAAACCTAGCCACGCAACTATAAGGAGGGATAAAATAAAACTCTTTTTCTTTTTCATATTCTTTCTCCCTCTCTTATGGTTGTCCAGCCATGATTTTCCAAGTAATAACCCCAATATATTCACCAGTGTATACTGTATCGGAAGAATTTATTTGGAGCTTGATTCCGTCAGTACCTTGAGTTGTTCCCCATTTATCACTGACTATAAATTTCCCATCTTTCCCTTCAATATTGGTATAGACCACTTGAGCATTTGAATCAAGGATCGATTCTTTTCCTTTGTCCACATAACGTAGTGCATTGACTAATTCTTGTCCCTTATCATTTTTCATAGGATCAGCTAATTCAGCAGTTAAATACCACCCTTGTATAGGATTAGCACGAGTATCTGAAATAACTAACTTCTCTTTGAATGTAGGATTCTCTACCCGTTGGTCTTTAGCATCATACGTTAAGTTACCAAAGTTTAACGTTTTTGGAACAGAATCTAACGCAAGATTCCCTTGAAATTTATAGGTGACCGTTCCTGCACTATAAGGTGTCTTATTTTCTGGAAAAGGATTATCCCAAGCCAGCTTTGTATATCCCTTTGAAACTAGATCAGATATAATCCCTTGAACAATGGTATTTTCCGACAAATCAATGCTGTCAGTTGTATTTCCATCTAAAACTACTGGTGTATGAATCTCATTGCCACCTTCGCCCATAAATTGAATGGTTAGTGAGGTACTTACATCTTTGATCGTAATGGTTACAACCTTTTCAGTAGTAACTCCTTTAGCAGTTGTTAAAATTAATGTGACCTTTTGTTCACCTAAAATCGATGAATTTGGCTGTACACCATTTTTATAGGTAACATAAATAGGTTCATCAATCTTATTTTTCGTATCAACTCTTAAGTTTTCCAAATAAGCTGTTTGCTCGTCTACTTTAGAAAAATCAGTCCCTTTTGAGAATGTAATATTCTCTATAGGATCACCATCTGGAACCCCTTCATATAACACTTTAGATATTGTTTGGTTATCAATAACCTTTGCTTCTAAAGTATCTTTAAATTTCTCTTGGCCAGAAGGTTCTTTATAAACATAAGACATTTTAGTTTTGACACCAGCTTGTTCAAAACTCATGAACCCATTGTCATCTGGTAAATTGGCATCATTAATATAATTATATGCGTCCGGATCAAATTTAAAGGTACTATTTGGTTTGGCGACTATTTTAATATCAAATACATGCGCATTGAATACTTTGGAGTTAGGATTTAAAGGATCTAGGTCTGCAGTTGGATCTTTTGCTGATATAATGACTTTAGAATCTGATTCAGGGCTTTTTGTAATATTAAATATGCTGGTATACTCTTCGGTGGTTCCATATTCAAAAATTTTCACTGAATCAAAATCAATAGAATAGTAACTAGGTACTTCTGTTTCTAGTGTAAAACTACTATCTCTATTTAATTTTGTGTTATCAGCAATATTTTGCAGAATAGAGTAACTCAGCTCTCTATATTTTGGATCAGTATGCGTCACACTATTACGTTGACCAAATACGATAGGTCTAGCAGGTGCAATTCTAGCTATTGATTCTGTCATATAAAGGATTCCCATGTTACCTGTATTGGTATCTGGGTTTGTTGGTGGTGTATTAGAAGCATTTCCATATCGTCGTTCCATCTTCATCGTATAACTGTCCTTTTCGAAAAGATGTGTGAGACGACCACTTTTTTTATTCACTTTATTATTTCCACCATACATTTCTATATATCCTGGAATTGGCGTATCTAATTTGTATCCAATATCCATTTTAGAATCAGCTTCCGCACCACCTGCTAATCCATACATTTTACTGAAATCATTGGCAAACGGAATACTTGTAGCTTTTAAATTGTTGATATTATTAAAGTTCCAAGCTCCTGAAAGAACAAACCGTTGCTTTGACTCGCTATCATAAAATTCATAATGATAATCAACGGTATCACCAATATGATATTTATCACTGGTCTCGGCCAGGGTAGACGAAGTACTTCCAACCATTAAATAAAGATCATTCCACGTATTCATTTGTGAAACTGGCTTATTATCTTGCGAATATTTATCCAATGGATCAACTGCAATAAAGTTAAAATTAGGATACACACCTGGTTTACCTTCAACTTCTCTAAAAGCCATATTATCAATCACCAATTTCAAATCGACGCTTCGGCCATTGTAGATACCAGCATTTCTAATCCAAACGCCTCGTTCAGGATATTTATCTTGATCGATTGGATTAAATTGATATCCGTTAGAATTAGATCCTCGAATATTTTTAGCAATATTTGACTCACCAAAACCTTGGTACTCTACTTTATCAGTCAATTTGAACATAAAACCATATTCACCAGGAATTTCTACTGAAGCTCCCATTGAATCATCTTCCATGTTGATATTTTCAGCTTGTGATAAATCTTTATAACCAACTGGTGTAACCGCTGATATAGGTTCTGGATTTTTTATAAAAAAGTACACCGAACAAGCTAATACAACTAATATTGAAACAACTAAATACTTCTTAACTTTCCACATAATCGTTCCTCCTTTCTCTATTATTTTTTTCTTTTTCTAGTTTAAATACTGAGAAAACAGACTTGTAAAAATGGCCGTACAAAAGCCCAATTTCCTTTATGTTAATGCTGATGTACTGACCACTTTACTTATTTTGATTTTAAATACTTAGAATAGGACTTGCTACTCTCAGCTTAAATTCCGCCAGATGCTAAAGAAATTTTTCCGTAGTTTTCCATTTTAAATTGTTGTGATAAATCACCAGTTACAGATAATGTCTTGCTGTTGCAAATTTTACCGAAATTAACGGCAAAGTTACCACCATCAAATTCACTTACTGGATTTTCAGTGTATTCTCCACCAATTTGATTCCATGTAGAGATTGTTCCAATGTCAGTACCGTTGATTGTTGTATTTGTAGAATAGAATAATTTACTATTCGCTTTCTTATTTGCAATTTCAACGTTTTCAGGAGCATTTAAATTGATAACAGCGCCTTTATATTCACTTTCAATGACAGCTTTGGTACTGTTACCAGTTACTACTAATTCAGCGCCTTCTGAAACATTTACTTCTGATCCATAATATTGAAGTTTCATTGTCGCGTAGTTACCTCCACCACGACCATTAAACTTCACGTGGCTATCACTTGCTAAATTCAATGTAGGTTTTTTGTTTATATAATCAGCACGTGGAATAAATTGGAAAGCAACGCCAGCTGCATCAACATCAAAAGTAGCACCAGCGCCTACATCAACTTTTTGAACTTTGTCATAAAATACTGGGTAATAGTGATTAACTGTACTTTGTGGCCCAATTTTTACATTTACTTTTGCACGGTCGCCAATGATCGCTTCTCCAGTTGCTTTGCCTTTGATCAAAGCGCCATTGAAGTAGAATGCTGAGAATTGACCGTGGTCTTTATTCGCAGCAATTCCGTTATAAGTTGAACCAGCTTTAAATTCTAAATCATGCACCCAAGCATTTTCAGCACGAGTTGTGATATTGTTTGTTCCATCAAAAGTTAATTTACCTTCACTTAAATGGACAAAGCGCGCACCAGTGTACGTGACATTTTTCGCTAAAACATCCCAACCATAACTTGAAGGACCGTTACCAGCACCACCAGTGAAGAAACGCCCGTCACTGTCAGCTCCAACGATATTAGCATTGGTAATTGTTACCAAGTTTGTGCCTGCTTTGTTTTGTTTACCATAGATAGAGTTATGTGCTGAGTTGATCACTACACCTTTATCTGCATTCCCATTGATTGTTACATCACGGTTAGGAATATCGGTAATATTTTTTTTGAACTGGATACTTTGATTTACATTGATCAAAGTGATTGCTGGATTTTTCAATGCTGCATCAAATTCTTCAATCGTTGATACTTCAGCTGTTTCTTCTGCTGCATAAGCAATGACTGAATCTCCTGTAAAAGGCGTAGGCACAGATAATACTACTGCTCCTAGTGCTACTGTTGCTGCTAATGTCAGCAAACTTCTTTTTAATACTTGTGTTTTTTTCAATTCTTTTTCCTCCTAAAATGTGTGTTGTTGTCGAAACTTCGTGAGCTCCTCCTCCTTTCCAGAAAAACGAGCAACTACTTGTTCCACTCGGTATTTCTAACCAGTTTCGCACATTGCTTGTTCGACTGGAATCAATTGTTTAAGCATTTCTGTTCCTCCTAGTTCGTTAAATTCAAGTGGTTTTTATGTTCACTGAGTCTTTCCATTGCCTTCAAAGTGCTCCTCTTTTCAAGTAGCGCCAAATTACAAGGAATACGAATAAGCGGTGGAATTGGTCGCTATGCTTTTGTTCCCTGCTTCTTTCGATCAGCCGATTCTCAGTCTTTTTCTTTTATTCATTTAGCTCTAACATTGTTCTACTTTAAATATTTAACATGTAACCTTTGGAGCGGACCGTTTTAATGTATTTCGGTTTTTCGATATCTACTTCAAGTTTTTGTCTTAAATGGAAAATCAAATTGGACACTCGGTATTTTCGATCATGATAGGTATCGTTCCAAACACTTTGATAAATTTCTTCATATGTCATTGTTTTGCGTGCATGTTTATGTAAATATTCAATTGTAAGAAATTCTAATTTTGTTAAATTGACTTCCTTTCCATTTTCTAAACAAACACTCAAATTCTGTGGGATCAATTTAAATTCAACCATTTTGCTTCTTGATGTTTCTTTGAGAATCCCATATTGTTCTCGATTCCGAAAACGTCTCATTAGATTTCTCATCATCAATATCGATTGATCGGTTTCGTTTGCTTGGTCGATAATACCGTCTGCACCTAATTGTAGATAAACAATCCGGTTTGTTCGATTCACGTGTTCTGATGAAGCTAAAATCCAAAGCGGTACAGTTGCCTGTTTGCGTATATTCATGATCAGCTCACAAATCCAATTAAGCTCATTTAAGCCAGAATTTTCAATGACTAACGTATCTATTTGATGCAATACTTCGCTATCATGTTCAAACAGTTGATCAGCATGCTTTTTTTCAATAATTTGAATGTGAGATTGAAGTGGTGTAAATAATTCTTTATAGCCTTCGCTTACTCGATCTTCAAACGAAATATAGCCTATTGTATACATTATTAAAACCTCCCCCCTTATCATCATATTGTCATACGTCTGGTTATTTTTTCCTTTAATTACAGCCTCTAGTTCTTCCGAAGTCTTTAGAGTTTAGAAAATCATGATTTCCGATTATAATAGGTATGTTTCTATCCATATATGGCTTAAACAGACAACGACAGTACAAAAATAGTTATTTCAATTTTTTCTTGAATGTAGCAGTTACAAGAAAAAGACGTTTTTTCGTTATTATCCTTGAAACTTATTCTATAGTTGACCATTTTATGACGGCTTAAAGTACAGACCAATCAAAAAAATTGACTCTTGTGCTGTTTAACCTAAATAAAGAAAAGGTCGGAGACACAACGCAACTGGTTATGTCTCCGACCTTTTCTATACAAGTAAATAATAATTTTGATCCTTGCTACTAGCTGTTTTAATTATTTGGGCAATACGTGCTGCAAGCCAAGTTGATCATCAAGGACTGAAACAGCTGCTTTTCTATTTTCCCATAGTGAATCGGTATAAGTATCTAAGGTCAATTTTATCGATGCATGTCCTAGTAACTTACTTAAGGTTGCGATATCAATACCTCGTTCTACACATCGGGTAGCAAATGTATGACGCAAAACATGAAAATGGATCGGTCTGATCTTTGCTTGCTCAATACTTTTTCTAAATCGATAACTGATTACACGCGGCTCAGCATAACTATTTTTACACGAAATGACGTATTCAGAAGTAGCGATTTTCTGCTTGCTCAATAGATAATTTTTCAAATTTTTCGCCAAAGGAATAGCTCGTTTGGAACTTTTTGTTTTAGGTTCTGCCATAATGATCTCTGTTTTCTTACTTCTGGCTGTGCTAGAAATTCTGTACACGGTTCTTCTTACCGAAATAACATCCTTTTCAAAATCGATGTCTGACCATTTCAGGCCACTGATTTCACCAATTCTCAAACCTGTATACAAAGCTAAAATCACTGCTGAACAGTCCTTTTCGTTCAATGCTACTTGTTCGATTTTCCCTTGCTCTTTCATGCTCAATGCTGATATTTCATTGAGCGTATTAGGTGATAATGACAGGTTATTACACGGGTTTGAAAGAATGTAATTTTCCATGCAGGCTTTGTTCATTGCACTTTTCAATACAGTTACTATTGAATGAACTGTTGAAGGAGACAACGCCAAGCTAGTTAAATAATTGACAAATTCTTCAACTTCTCGGCTTTTTAATTGTGTTAATTTTTTTTTTCCCAAAAATGGAACAATGTATTTATCGATACGCAAACGATAACTTGAATAAGTAGAAAGTTTGATTTTTTTTCGCATCAATACATCTAACCAATGGTTTAACCAATTTTGAACCGTCCCTTCATATAAATTGACGCTATTATGGATAAAGGAATATTCTACTTTCAATTTAGCAAGCTTCTCTTTAACATAGGCATAACGTTTTCCATAAATATAGCCATAAATAATTTTGCCATGTTCATTTCTCGCTTTCACATATCGTCCTTCCCAACGACCATCTTTCCTTTTATATATATTTTCACCTTTTCTACTCAAAACATGACACCCTTTCCCAAAAAAATTGACGGCTTATTTGACGGCTAAAAAATATAAATCTGCTTCTTCCGACTTATTGATAACAACACTGACTCGATCAAACATAAACTTAATGAGATATTTTATAATAAGAGCGATCTATTCTTCATTTATCACTGTAATCATTTTCCATTTTTCTCATTTTTTTATAAAAATTAATAAAAATATGATAAAAAAATGAACTTTTAGTTATAGACTCTTGCTTATTTTTGATATAGAATGAATTAGTAGTTGAAATGAATGAGCGATTGTACACGCCTGCTTTTCAAGGTTTTCTTGTAACTGCTACATTCAAGAAAAATCATTTATCACTTTAATATAATTTCATTATAACAATATATCTTATATTTTTCACTGTTACATTTAGAATTTTCTTATTATTTTTTCGTTTTATATCAAAAAAAACATACTACTGATAAAAACTGTCTAGCGTTTTTATCAGTAGTTTTACTTTTCTCCTTAGAACTAACATTGAACTACTCTTCGCTTATTTTATTTCGTTACGCTGTAAAAAAAATCAGACAAGTTTTTCGATTTTTTGATTATACCGTCAATGATCTATGCTAAAATAGTGTCTTAAACTAAACTATTCAGAGGAGTACTTGTATTGAAAACAAAACCATTTTTTTCAGGAAGTCAATTGAAATGGCTGGCAATCTTTGCGATGCTACTGGATCATATAGCAAAAATCATTTCATTTCAGCCAGCTACAACGGCATTAGTCCCTTATCTTACTGAAGCGCCCCCTTTGTTTCCCTTTACCCAAGTTATTTTTCCTATGTTTACGATGATTGGCAGACTAGCTTTTCCCATCTTTTGTTTTTTACTTGTCGAAGGGGTTATCCATACAGCAAATACAAAAAAATACTTGTTGCGTTTGTTCTTATTTGCTTTGATTGCTGAAATTCCCTATGACTTAGCTTTTTCGCACCAATTCATTGATTTAAAAAATCAAAACGTTTTTTTCACCTTGTTCATCGGCTTAATCGTTATTATTGGGTTGAAAAAAATACAGGTTCAATCATTAAAGAGTGGGATTCTTGCTGTAATAATAATTGGAAGTGGGATTTTTTTTGCAGAATGGTTGCAGACAGATTACGGTGGTTGGATCGGTGTTTTGTTGATTGTGTCTTTCTATCTTTTTAGAGATGAACATTTAATAAAATGCATTGCGGGCGCGTTGATTCTTCTGCAAAACAGCTTGTTTGGACTTATCGCTTTTGTACCGATTTATTTTTATAATGGTCAACGTGGAAAACAATGGAAGTACTTTTTTTATTGGTTTTATCCAGTTCATTTACTTGTGTTGTATGGTATTCAAGAGTATTTGATTATGCCTTATTTAAATTAAAAAGATTTCCTTGCAACTTTTTTCTTATCGCGACGTTTGTGTTTTACGCTATAATTATTCTACATTTTAATCGTTGTAATTTTTAAGCTATTGAATTTTTATAGAGAGCTATTTTTCCTGAATAATTGATAACTCTTTCAATAAAGACAGTCCAATAGTAAAACCAATTATAACGGAGTCACCATTGTTAAATTGCACTCATGCCAACGAATATTCTGTCTAAATCATTCTTCATACATTTTTCTAACTGCTCTAGGGCACACTATTTTCTGTAAATCACTAACGATGCTTGACAGCAAGATAATAATCACTTATATTATAAGTGTACTTATTAAAAAGAAAGAAGGATTCGATATGAAATTTAGCTTTGAATTAAACACTGACACACCAATGGAAAAAATTTGGCCTTTTTATGAAGATATTAATAAATGGTTTTCATGGGAAGACGATTTGGAAGATATTTCTTTAAATGGGGAATTCACACAAAATACTACAGGCAGCATGACATTGTCCGGTCAGCCTTCTATGGAGTTTACATTAGTTTCTGTTGTTCCAGGTAAAAGTTTTACTGATAAAACTTCTATTCCAGATATTGGAGATATTTATTTCATACACGAGCTTAACAAGAACGAGCAACAAACTTTCATTAAGCATTCTGTAGAATTTATTCCTTTCAATAGAAAGACTACTGTTAAAGATTTAGAATTCATTTCGCAAATATTTGCTGACGTCCCTAGTTCAGTCTTTTCATTAATTGAGGCTGCAAATGGATAAATTTGTTTCAAATTTTAAGGAAAATGATGCTGCTTCTATCGGATTATCCTTTATAAAAGCCTATAATCTATGGCATAAAGCTATTAAAGAAAAACTAAAAACTTTAAATTTAACCCACCCACAATTTGTTGTTTTAGCTTCTTTGGGCTATCTGAGTCAAAATAGTGAAGAGGTAAATCAGGTTGCTATTTCCAAGCAATCAGATATAGACGTAATGACCGTATCAACCATTATCAAAAATTTAGAAAAAGTCAACCTAGTGCTACGTCAACATTCAAAAAAGGACACTAGAGCCAAAGTTGTCAAATTAACTGAAACTGGGCAAGAATTACTAAACAAAGCTTTACCATTAGTAGAAGAAATCGATACTAATTTTTTTGGTGTATTGAGATCTGAAACAGAAATATTTAACTCACTTCTTTTTACATTAATAGAAGAAAATCTAGATTGAAGATAATTAGATAAACGCAAGATGATCGAAGTATAACGTAATCATTGCTTCTGATCACACCCTTTATCAAGATTCCATGTGAATGGGATATGACTCAAAGAGTTATGTCTCACTCACTTTTTTATTTTATTGCAGAAGAAGCAGATGATACGTTTATTCGTATGAGAATACCTACCGATGACCTACGTTCTACCTTGCTTATATAAAATTTACTTAGCTATTTTTATCATAATGTAAAAAAAAAAGAACCTTGAAATATCAAGGTTCTCAATCACTTCTTACATCATGCCGCCCATGCCCATTGATGGATCCATTGGAGGCATTGCAGCGCCTGCTGGTTCTGGTTTATCCGCAACAACAGCTTCTGTTGTTAATAGTAATGCGGCAACTGAGGCAGCATTTTGTAGCGCTGAACGAGTTACTTTAGTTGGGTCAACGATTCCTGCTTCAACCATGTTTACCCATTCGCCATTGGCTGCGTTGAAACCAATACCTAAATCGATATTTTTTAATTTATCAACGATTACTGAGCCTTCATAGCCAGCATTTTCAGCGATTTGACGAATTGGTTCTTCTAAAGCACGAACAACGATTTTCACACCTGTTGCTACATCGCCTTCTGCTTCTAAAGCAGTGACTTTGCCGATAACATTGACTAGTGCAGTACCACCACCAGAAACCATGCCTTCTTCAACAGCCGCACGCGTTGCATTCAAAGCATCTTCAATGCGAAGTTTTAATTCTTTTAGTTCCGTTTCAGTTGCAGCACCGACTTTGACAACAGCAACCCCGCCAGCTAATTTTGCTAAACGTTCTTGTAGTTTTTCACGGTCAAAATCAGAAGTTGTTTCTGCAATTTGATTTTTGATCAATTGAACACGAGCATCGATTGCAGCTTTTTCTCCTGCTCCTTCAACGATTGTTGTATTGTCTTTATCTACAACAACTTTACTTGCATTACCAAGATTTTCAATTGTTGTATCTTTTAATTCAAGTCCTAGATCATCAGTGATCACAGTTCCACCAGTTAAAACAGCGATATCTTCAAGCATCGCTTTACGACGATCACCAAAGCCTGGTGCTTTAACAGCCACAACATTGAATGTTCCGCGGATTTTGTTTAACACTAATGTTGGCAATGCTTCTCCATCAACATCATCAGCGATAATCAATAATGGACGGCTTTGTTGTAAAATTTGTTCTAACAAAGGCAAGATATCTTGAATGTTAGAGATTTTTTTATCCGTGATCAAGATATATGGATTTTCTAAGGCTGCTTCCATCTTATCGTTATCTGTCACCATATATTGTGATAAGTAGCCACGGTCAAACTGCATTCCTTCAACGACATCAAGTTCTGTTTCGATCCCTTTTGATTCTTCGATCGTGATGACACCGTCATTGCCAACTTTTTCCATTGCGTCAGCAATCAATTGTCCTACACGGTCAGAGCCAGAAGAAACAGCCGCAACTTGCGCAATTGCTTCTTTAGAGTCAACAACAGTTGAAATATTGTGTAATTCTTCAACGGCAGCTTTTGTCGCTAATTCGATACCACGGCGAATGCCTAAAGGATTAGCACCTGCGGTAACATTTTTTAAGCCTTCTCGAACGATTGCTTGTGTCAAGACTGTCGCAGTTGTTGTACCATCTCCTGCGATATCATTTGTTTTAGAAGCAACTTCAGAAACTAGTTTAGCTCCCATGTTTTCAAAATGATCTTCTAATTCGATCTCTTTGGCGATTGTTACGCCATCATTAGTGATCAATGGTGATCCAAAAGATTTTTCTAAAACAACGTTACGACCTTTAGGACCTAATGTTACTTTTACTGTATCCGCTAAAATATCAACGCCACGAAGCATTGCTGCTCGTGCATCTTCTGCAAATTTAATTTCTTTTGCCATAATTCCTTCACCTCAAAATTTTTATTTTTCTATATTAAATGTTGTTTGCCTAAACAATTATTCGACGATCGCAATAATGTCTTTCCCAGATACGATCAAGTAATCGTTGCCTTCATATTTGACTTCAGTACCTGAATATTTTTCAAACATTACTGTATCGCCTTCTTTTACATCGGCAGGAACTTTTGTACCGTTATCTAAAACTCGGCCTTCACCGACTGCGATGACTTTTCCTGTTTGCGGTTTTTCTTGAGCTGCTGATGCTAACACAATGCCGCCTACTGTTTTTTCTTCTTCTTTCGCGACTTCAATAATGACGCGATCGCTTAATGGTTTTAACACAATAAATCCCTCCATAAAAAATATTTATCATTTTAGCACTCTTGGTTATCGAGTGCTAACTCACACTATTTATAATACTCATTTCACCTTCATAATGCAAGCTTTTTGACTATTTTTTTAAAATAATTTCTCTCTTCGATTTTATAAAAGGAGTTGCTTTTTTATGGATATCACTAGATTCCCTCGTTCTCATCCATTTCATGGTAAAATGTAATCAGAAAGAGAGGCGATTAAAATGAAACAACGAATCACGGGAGCTTTGATGGCAACGGGACTATATTTGCTGATTGCCAATGCTGGCAACTTCTTTTTTGGTGTAAATAGACGCTTTGATTGGACAACCACTTTATGGGAGGCTGCTTTTTTCTTCCTATTCATCTTTCTGTTACTAGGCTATCGCAACAATCACAAAAAATAATTTATTTAAACAGACTAGCCCAAAGCTATGGTATACTTTTTTTATTCTATTAAACATGAAAGGAGTCTTTAGTTTCTATGCCAAACAATTTTTCTATAAAAAAAATCAGTCTAGTAACAATCCTTTTATACGGACTCGTATTTTTTTCTCCATTTTTATTCAAACCATTTTCACCGGCTATTATTATTGCTGGAACGACCTTCACGTATATTCTTGGTGCTGGATTGATGATCTGGCTTTACATCAAAAATAGAGGTTCTGCTATTACAGTAGTTGAAAAAGAGGCCAAATTGACCTCTCTCGTTTTTACCTTATTACTTGGCATCAGTGGTATTTTTATCGCGATGATCATTCAAGCCATTGTTTTTAGCATTGAAACTGCCATTACAGGTGTTGAACCCAGCTCACAAAATACACAAAATATTATTGCTGTTATTTTAGCTAATCCCTTATTTATTTTAGCTACAACGATCGGCGGACCGATCATGGAAGAATTTGTTTTTCGTCGGTCTTTGATTGGCTTAACTGAAACGTACACTGGCTTTTGGATTTCAGCTATTATTAGTTCGTCCTTGTTTTCAGTTATCCATCAAGATGGGCATTTCTTTGTTTACTTTTTCATGGGTTTCTTTTTTGCATTACTGTATAAAATGACAGGCCGGATCTGGACTTCTATTATTGCCCACTGCGGCATGAATACTATGGTCGTGATTGCGCAACTCGTACTTCATTATGCAAATATTGAATTGCCTAAATAATTAGTCCTCAAGAAAATAAAAAATAAGCCCTTGTGAGTGCATGTTTCCTAACATCTGCACTCACAAGGGTTTTTATTATTCTTTTTCGTCTTCGATTTCTGCTTCAGCTAACTCGCTGTCGTGGTGTAGGAAATAAATCAATGTTTGCAATTCATTCGTCAAATCCACATTTTGAATTAGAACATCTGTCGGTGCCACTAAGCGCGCAGCGGTAAAGTTTAAAATCCCCTTCACACCAGCATCAGCTAACTGACTGACAACTTCTTGCGCTTTTCTTGCTGGTAAGGTTAGAATCGCTACTTCAATTTGCTGTACTCGAATTTGTTCCATCATATCCGTCATTGGATACACAGGAATTCCATCAACAATTCTGCCCACGATGTCATCATTGACATCGAACGCACAACTGACACGAATACTGTTGCTTTGATGAAATTTATATTTCAGTAAGGCACTTCCTAAGTTACCTACACCAATCAATGCTACATTGGTTAGTTCATCATCATTCAATGTTTTTGCAAAGAAATTCATCAGATTCTCTACATCGTAGCCATAACCGCGCTTACCTAATTCGCCAAAATAAGAAAAATCTCGTCGAATCGTTGCGCTATCTACTTGTACTGCTTCACTTAGTTCAGTAGATGAAACTTTATTTTTGCCTGCATCATGCAGAATTCTCAAATAACGATAATATAGGGGAAGGCGTCTTGCCGTTGCTTTTGGAATAATTTGGTCTTTCACAATCGTACCTCCAATACTCTAAATATAGACAAATATCCACTTAATCATAATAGCAGTTGTTCCAGACAAAAAGCAATCTTACAGCTCAAAAAACTCCTTTTTTTCAATTTTTCTTAAAGCTTCTTACTATTTTTATTGACTCACTATGTAGTAAGTGTGCTATTTTAAGTCATTTTATGCTACACTAAAACCATTGAAATAGAAATGAGGATGCCCCATGATTTTACTCCAAGCAAACCAAATTGCCCGATATTTCGGTGCAGACACTTTGTTTGAAAACATACAAATGGAGATCAGCACAAATAGTCGGATCGCGTTAGTCGGCCGTAATGGTGCTGGTAAATCTACCCTACTAAAAATAATCGCTGGTATCGATGCACCAGATGCTGGTACGATTGCAAAAAATAAAACAGCTAGTCTAGGATACTTAGCCCAAGATACTGGTCTTGATTCTGATAAAACCGTTTGGGATGAAATGCTTGAAGCCTTTGTCGATGTAATCACAATAGAAAAACGAATGCGTGAACTAGAATTGATTATTAGTGAACTGCTGCCTGATGCTGCAAATTATGAATCCGTTATGAAAGAATATGATCGGCTGCAACACGATTTTTCAGAAAAAAATGGTTACGGCTATGAAAATGAAATTCGTTCTGTCTTGCATGGTTTTGGATTTAGGGAAGAATTCTATTCAAAGCAGATCAGTACCTTATCAGGTGGTCAAAAAACGCGTTTAGCTTTAGCTCGTATGTTACTACAAAAACCAGATATTTTGATTCTCGATGAACCGACGAACCATTTGGATATCGACACTCTTTCTTGGTTAGAAAATTATCTACCGAGTTATTCCGGGGCACTTTTGATTGTCTCTCATGACCGATATTTCCTAGATAAAGTTGTTACAGAAGTCTATGAAATCAGCCGTCATAAAATGCGTTATTATAAAGGAAACTACTCAAAATATTTAGAATTAAAAGCTGAGCAGTTGACTAGCGAATGGAAAGCGTACGAAAAACAGCAAACTGAAATCAATAAACTTGAAGATTTTGTTGCCCGTAATTTAGTCAGAGCGTCAACCACAAAACGTGCGCAAAGTCGTAGAAAAACCTTAGAAAAAATCGAACGCTTAGATCGACCTCAAGGAGACGAAAAATCAGCTAATTTCCTATTCGCTATCGAAAAAACTTCTGGAAATGTTGTTTTACAAGTGGAAGATGCTGCAATTGGATACGATGATCGGATTTTATCTGAACCAGTTTCCCTTGATATTCGTAGACAAGAAGCTATTGCGCTTGTCGGACCAAACGGAATTGGCAAATCCACATTGTTAAAATCAATTATTGGAAGCATTCCCTTCATTAAAGGGACAGCTAATCTTGGCACCAACGTTCAGATCGGTTATTATGACCAAGAACAAGCGAACCTTCATGGAACCAAAACCGTTTTAGCTGAGCTTTGGGACGAGCATCCAACGACTCCTGAAAAAGATATACGAAATGTTTTAGGCAGTTTTTTATTTAGCGGAAATGATGTAGAAAAAACTATTCCACTTTTAAGTGGCGGTGAAAAAGCTCGAGTTGCTTTGGCAAAATTATCCATGGATAAAGAAAATTTCTTGATCTTAGATGAACCGACAAACCATTTAGACATTGATAACAAAGAAGTCTTAGAAAATGCTCTGATCGATTATGACGGGACACTATTATTTGTTTCTCATGACCGTTACTTCATTAATCGAATCGCAACGAAAGTCATTGAACTTTCCGAAACCGGCAGTAAATTGTACTTGGGCGATTACGATTACTACCTAGAAAAGAAAAAAGAAGAGGAAGAATTAGCCGCATTATTGGCTGAAGAGTCCACTGCTAAACAAACAGAAACCACAAAGCCTAAAAATGATTTTTATCAAAATAAAGAACAACAAAAAATCCTGCGTACTTTAAATCGAAAAATTACACAGATCGAAGAGAACTTGGCGAACTTAGATACAACGATTGCTCAATTAGAACAATCAATGACCGATCCAGCTCTTGTTGATGATCATGTGAAGCTAATGTCATTAAATGAAGAGCTAGAATCACAAAAAACGCAGCAAGAACAATTACTATCCGACTGGGAAAACCTTAGTTTAGAACTTGAAGAATTAGAAGAAAATAATTGACGAAAGGCAGGTTTCATATGACTTCAAAACGTATGAATGTAACGAAACCTAAGTATCAGCAAATCGCTGTAGATGTAGCCGCTAAAATTGCTGATCAAACATTTACCGTTGGTGATAAAATCCATGCACGTTCTACTTTGGCTAACAAATACAGTGTCTCTCCTGAAACAGCCCGTAAGGCAATCAGTGTATTAGTTGATTTAGAAATCGTCCAAGCAAAACATGGCAGCGGTTTTTATGTTCATTCAATGGAAAAAGCCAAACTCTTCGTCGATCAATACCAAGATGTTCAATCAATTCATGATTTAAAAGACGATCTAATCGGCAGTGTTAAAAAACAAAAAGAGGAATTAAGCCACTTTTCAGAAATACTGGATAAGCTTGTTGATCAGACTAAGCGTTTTGATTCGTTCAATCCGCTAAATCCAGTGACTTTCACACTGACTGCTGACGCAACGCATCTTGAAATGACGATCAGTGAATTGAATCTATGGCAAAGTACTTCTGCTACTTTGATTGCGATCAAGCATGGTGATGAACTCCTTGTATCTCCTGGTCCATATGCAAAACTTACTGCAGGTGATACGATTTATTTTGTTGGTCATGAATCAACATTGCAACGGGTTCAGAATTTTTTCTACCCGAATGCATAATATAAAGAAGAATCGAACAAATTAAAGTTTTGTACCGACCCCAAAAAGTTAGACCAAAAATCTAATTTTTTGGGGTCATTACATTTGACTGTTCTTTTTTTTTTGATTTCCTTATCTTATATGCCGCTAAGTTGACAAAGTGACTACACGATGTTAACCTAGAATGGTCACTTTTTTTACAGAAAAGAAAATGATTTACATTACATGTAAATCATTTTGTAGCTTATCTAGCTTCACGGGCTAGTCTCTCGGGAAAAAGATAAAAAATAAATGAGACAAAATATGTCTCAGTCATTTTTTCCTATTTTCCTGTCAAGGCTAAACGAGCTCGTTCAGCTTTTATTGTTATCTAGCTTCGCAGGCTAACTCCGACAGAAAAAAGATAAAATCCGATTGTGGCGAAAAGCACCACCCTCTGATTTCCCTATTTTTCTGTCGGAGTTGGACGAACCTGCTCAGCTTTTAAAATAAGGAGGAATTTTGTTTTGCCCAAAGTACAAGTCTCACATTTAACAAAAATATTCGGTAAAAAATCAAAACAAGCACTGGATATGATCAAAGAAAACAAAGATAAAACTGAAATCTTGAAAAAGACCGGTGCCACAGTTGGCGTTTATGATGTCAATTTTGAAGTAGAAGAAGGCGAAATTTTCGTGATCATGGGTCTTTCTGGTAGTGGTAAGTCTACCTTAATCCGTTTATTGAATCGTTTGATCGAACCGACTTCTGGAAATATTTTTATTGATAATCAAGACATCTCAAAATTGGATAAAGAAGGCCTTAGAGAAGTTCGTCGTAATAAGATGAGCATGGTTTTCCAAAATTTTGGTCTCTTCCCTCACCGCACGATTTTAGAAAATACAGAATATGGTTTAGAAGTTCGTGGTGTCCCAAAAGAAGAACGGACTGCAAAAGCTGAGCAAGCGTTAGAAAACTCTAGTTTATTAGCTTTTAAAGATCAGTTTCCTAATCAGCTATCTGGCGGGATGCAACAACGTGTCGGTTTAGCTAGAGCTTTAGCTAACGATCCAGAAATTTTATTGATGGACGAAGCCTTTTCCGCCCTTGATCCGTTGATTCGTCGGGAAATGCAAGATGAGTTAGTTGATTTACAAGAAAACGTGAAAAAGACAATCATCTTTATTACCCACGATTTAAATGAAGCTTTACGCATCGGTGATCGAATCGCTTTAATGAAAGATGGTCAGATCATGCAAATCGGTACTGGTGAAGAAATCTTAACGAACCCAGCTAACGATTATGTACGTACCTTCGTTGAAGATGTCGATCGTTCGAAAGTCTTGACTGCTCAAAATATCATGGTTCCGGCACTAACGACCAATATTGAAATTGACGGTCCAACCGTTGCTCTAACACGGATGCGCCAAGAAGAAGTTAGTATGCTTTTAGCTGTTGATAAAAAACGTCAACTAAAAGGTGTTGTCCGAGCTGAACGCGCTCTAGAAGCACGTAAAGCAGGTAAACCATTAACTGACTATGTGGATACAGATATTACTTCTATCGACAAAGATATGCTTGTCAACGATATTTTCCCAATCATCTATGATTCACCTACGCCAGTTGCTGTAACTGACAATAATAAATTGCTTGGTGTTGTCATTCGTGGTAGCGTTCTTGAAGCATTAGCAGAAACAGAGGTGAATATCAATGAATAATTATCAATTGCCAGTAGCAGATTGGGTTGAAACAATTACAGAATGGATGACGAATACTTTTTCCGGCGTTTTCAGTTTCTTCCAATCAACAGGTCAAAGCTTAATGGACGGAATCACTTCTCTATTAGTTGCAATTCCTCCTGTACTATTTATTATCATTTTAACTGCCATTGCATTCTTTATTTCAAATAAGAAAATTGGTTTAAGTTTGTTTACACTGATTGGGTTACTTTTCATTTATAATCAAAATCTATGGACAGATTTAATGAGTACTGTGACTTTAGTTTTACTTTCTAGTGTTGTTTCGATCGTTATCGGTGTGCCACTTGGAATTTTAATGGCCAAAAGTAATAAAGCACAAAGTATTATTACGCCTATTTTAGATTTCATGCAAACCATGCCTGGATTTGTTTATTTAATTCCGGCCGTTGCGTTTTTCGGAATTGGTATGGTTCCTGGGGTATTTGCCTCAGTGATCTTTGCATTGCCACCAACTGTTCGTTTTACAAATCTTGGAATTCGTCAAGTACCGAAAGAACTGGTTGAAGCATCTGATTCATTTGGTAGTACGGGTTGGCAAAAACTATTCAAACTTGAGTTACCATTAGCTAAAAGTACCATTATGGCCGGTGTCAATCAAACAACCATGCTGGCACTTTCTATGGTGGTGATCGCATCAATGATCGGTGCACCTGGACTTGGCCGTGGCGTTCTTTCGGCCTTACAACGTGCCCAAGTCGGTAATGGCTTTGTTAATGGGGTTGCGTTAGTTATACTAGCGATCATCATTGATCGTTTTACTCAAAATTTAAATAAGAAAAAAACAACTCCAGCTAAATCAAAATTCTCTAAAAAACAGAAAATTGGTGGAACTGTTGTTGCTGTTGTAGCTATTGTTGCTTTGATGGCTGGCTCTACTCTTTTCTCATCTGCTAAAAACGAAGAAAAAAACATTTCGCTTTCTTATGTAGAATGGGATACAGAAGTTGCCTCAACGCATGTCATCGGTGAAGTGCTAAAAGATGTTGGGTACAATGTCTCACTAACACCATTGGATAATGCAATTATGTGGGAATCACTCTCAAAAGGAGAAACCGATGCAATGGTTGCCGCTTGGCTTCCTGGAACTCACGGTGAGCAATACAAACAATATAAAGATAAAGTGGATGATTTAGGTGAAAACTTAAAAGGTGCTAAACTTGGTATCGTCGTTCCACAATATATGGATGTCAATTCAATTGATGAGTTAAAAGATCAAGCTGGTAAAAAAATCACTGGGATCGAACCTGGTGCAGGCGTTGTTGCGGCGGCTGAAAAAACGCAAAAAGCTTACAACAACTTATCTGATTGGTCTGTTGAAACCTCATCTTCTGGTGCAATGACCGTTGCACTTGGACAAGCGATTAAAAACAAAGAAGAGATCGTGATCACTGGTTGGTCTCCTCATTGGATGTTTGCTAAATATGATCTTAAATATTTAGAAGATCCAAAAGGCACCATGGGCAATGAAGAAGCCATTCATACAATGGCTCGAAAAGGATTAGAAAAAGAAAATCCTGAAGCTTATAACATCTTAAACAATTTCCATTGGACAAAAGAAGATATGGAATCTGTGATGTTAGAAATCAACAACGGAACAGATCCAACACAAGCAGCAAGAGACTGGATCGACAGTCATTCAAAAGAAGTTGCTGAGTGGAAAAAATAATAAAAAGAGCTGCCCATAATTTTTGTGGTCAGCTCTTTTTCATGTCTAGCCTCTTCCTTTTCTTTACTTATTTAAAATCCCTGTACCCTCTCAGTGCATCATTCAGTAAAACGAATTAATTTATAAACTTCTTTATTTTCAATAGGTCAAAAGCTATAATTTAAATTAGGAGGTGATAAAATGGTGTTAAGATTCACACAAACTTTAACGCAAGAAAACTGGTTAAATTTCAATAAAATTTACATGAAAGAAAAAAATAAACGTAGACGCTATCTTCTTTTAAGCATTTCCATTATAAGTTTCTGTATGTTCTTCTATTCAATCTATCGAATTTGGACTTTCTTCCAAAAAGATTCATTCTCTTTTTTAAGTATTAGCTTTACTCAAATAATTCATTATTGTCCAATTGACTTTTATAGCGCACTTCTTTTTTTCATTGTAGGTATAGAATTATGGCTTATATACTACAAAGAAATTGATTTCAGAATAAAAAAAATGTTAAAAAACTCTTCAAATCGTTCTTTTTTTGTCGAAAAAGAATTTATTATAACGAATGAGAAGATCGAAGTAACCACCCAACTATCAACTTCTACTTATGAGTGGCCCATATTTATAAATTGTATTGAAACAAACAATGACCTTGCTTTGTTTTTAAATTCATCTTCTATTTTATTGATTTCAAAAAAAGAACTCAGTCAGGAACAACTCTTTCAATTAAAACAACTAATCACTGAGAAAATGGCTGATTCATATGAATTTTTGACTTAGTTTATTTAGGAGTTGTCAGTAACACTCAAAAAAATAACCACCGCTGGGTAGGCGGTGGCAAGGAGTTCTTTTTTACTTGAGGAGTAAAAATGAAAAAGTGTTTTGTTTGGGTTTGTTATTGGGTATGAGTTAATAATAACGGGAAGATTTGAAGAAACTATGCCTAAATCATTTAGGTTTTCTATAGAATAGTTAAGAAAAAGTAAATAGACCTTAAATAAAAAAGTCAATGATATTGTTGAGCGATTAAGCTCGACAGTATCATTGACTTACTTTTATTACTTAGGTGTCACATATGCTAAGATATTCGCTGTATCTTTATCAATCACTCTAAATGAAACCATACCTAAGCCCGCTACATTCATTTCTGAAATTAGAATAGATCCATCATCATAAACATGTTCAACAAACGCTACATGTCCATAGGTTCCATCCGCTCCAGCAACTGTTGGTTGGAAGCTGACAGCAGTTCCTGCTTTTGGTTTACTTGTTACTTCATAACCATTAGCTTTTCCTGTTGCCCCCCAGTCCATTCCATTGCCCATTGTTGTTTCAACAGAACCATCTAATTGAACAATACGGTTATAGACATATTGCGTACAATTTCCTGCAGCATAGGCTTCTGAACCAGAATATGTTTCCCCAGAATAGTCTTTGAAATCACTATCTGGATGACTATCAGAAACGATGATACCACTTGTTGATGTAGATGGTTTTTCTTTATCGTATTCAGTCAAGTCATATTCTTCGATAAATGCATTCAGTTTTTGATCATAGCTAGTATCTGTTGCATAGACACCAGTTAACGCTTTTGTCGCTTCACGATAGCTAACGGCATTGGCTTTCCAAGTACCTGAATAAATCGTTTTATTTGAATCGATGCCTTCTTTCATCAACTTAGCATAATCTTCAAATGATTCTTTGTAACCAGGATATTTTTTAAACGCAGCATCAATTGTGTACCAATTGCCTGAACCGTCATCTTCTTGTGTAGAAAAGATAACTTTCTCGCCTTTGTATTCACCTTTGATACCAAATAGATTATGATACGGTTGTTGGCTTAAATCGCTATTGCCAGAACCTGTCTCCAAAATTGCTTGAGCAATCATAACAGAAGCATATAGATCATTTTTTTGACCAACGGCACGCGCTTTTTCTCCGATTCGGCGAATAAATGTTTCCGTGGGCTCATTTTTTACGATCTTAATTGCTTGATCCAATTGTGCTTCAGTAGGCGCGTGATCAGCTGTTGGCTGAACAGGTTGTTCTTCTGGTGCTGTTTCAATTGGAGTACTTGGTTGTGGCGCTACTGGGACTTCCTCATGGCTACTTGCAGGAGGTTGCACTTCCTCTGAAGATTCCGTACTCTCATTAGTTGTTGTTTCAGTAGTACTAGTTTCTTCTTCTGAAGTAGATGAATCAGTCGTCGTTGGCTCTTCTGTAGACGAACTTTCTGTTGTTTCAGCCGGAGCTTCTTCCACAGTTCCTGAATCTGACTGGGTTAATTCATCCGCATGACTAATTACTGGTACTAAATTAACACTGAGTAGTACACAAATCATCTGGAGTGATAAAATTTTTCTTTTCATTCATTTTAATTCCTCTCACATGTATTAAAGATTCCAATACTTTATTTCTAGAATCTATCACTCATTTTTTAGGCCGGTTGTCTGTTGTTTTTAAGCGGTAAGGCAACCCTATAATAATTTTTAAACCCCTGACTTTTGCTTTCATTAAATCCAATCAGTAAAGCATCCTGAGTGTAGGAATATCATGCATTCCTGATCAGCTCCGTGCTTTCTTGAGGTTCCTCCATATGTCCACCTGCCTCATATCTCTAAAAATCACATTTAACCTTCTATAAGTTGAACTTATTTTACCATAAGTAGCAGCTAAAATCTTGTACTTGACTCAAAAAAACTTGAATTTTCCTCAAAAATTCATTATTTAGACACAGATTTGACTATTTATAGCAATTATCCGTATTTTTTTAAGCAAAACGCTTATTCATGCCGAAAAGTTAGTCAATAAATTAAAAATTGGTCTGAGACATCATAACTCGCAACGTTATGCCTCAGACCTCTAAAATTTTAATAAACGGTAGAAAAATTTTTTTTCAAACCTTATTGCCTTATTCTAAAACAAACACAACTTCACGGTTCCACGCTAACTATTCTCCTTATACATAGTATTATTTCAAATTGAATACTTGTGGTTTATTTCATGTTAGAATACATCAAATAAATAAGCTAGCAAACTTCAGACATCATACTAATGTTGAAAAATTTGTGAATCAACTTCTAAGAGAATTTCCAATTTTTCATGCGCAGATAGGAAATAATATCCAGAACTAACTTTGAAATGAGTAAAAATAAGAATAGTAAGCTTGCATTTAAAATAAACGAATCAAAAATATAATTGTCAGATGACAGCAACAGCATCACATTTTTAGGATTGGAAAAATTTATTGGAAAAAGAAATAATAATTTGTTTACCAATCCATTTCTGATTAGCTCTTTCAATAGAGAAGGAAGAAAATAGATTGCTAATGACAGAGCGAAAGCTGCCATTGGTGTTTTGGATAGTGCTGATGCGAAAAAACTCAAACTTGCTATAAATAATATACCAATTATTTGTAATCCAAGAATAAAGAAATAGACTTGCCAATGTGTCCAAGCTAACGGAAAATCCCCTAAATCGAAGCTGAAATTGGTCTGTATATTGGAGCTGCCACCTGACAGATCAAATAAGAAAGAAAGAACACCAAAATTAATGAGTTGAAAAAATAGCAATAGTGCTACTGAAACAATAATTCCCACTCCAATTTTCGACGAATTCATTTTGTTTCGGCCATACTTAGTAGTAAACAGTAACTGATTAATATTTTTACTGGTATCTTCAGAAAAAAGTTGTGAACAAATTAAAATAACTAAAATACTAGAAAGTATAAAAACATGCCCAGTAACCTTAAATAGATCAGTCCAAGGAACAAAATTTCCTAGCTTTAAAGGCTTATCAAACTTCTTAAAATTAAGTGTTTCAATTTTTTTTAGAGGAATGTCTTCAATTGACAAAGGTGTATCATTTTCTAAACTAGTATTTAGATAATCAGAGAAGCTGGGTATTCCACCTTTAATAAACGTTTGCCCCATTTCCCAGTAAAAGGGATAAAATGAAAAATCTTCATCTTTTGCCTCTTGTTGGCGTGATAACAGATAATCAGCTATAATAATTTTTACTTTTTCATTAGTAAAATCTCCAGAATATTTTTCTTGAATGGTCTGGTCAATATTTTTTTGATAACCACCTTTTACGTTTTGACTCTGAGAATGATAATTTTGGCTGTAAATATACCCTACAAAAAGAATCCCGATTAAAATAAACAAGCTAGCAACGATTCCTCCTATTGTAGCTTTACTTGTACGAATTTTTTCAAATTCAAATTTAAATAATTGTCTCACTGCTCAATTCCCTCCTCTCTAAAGTAATAAAGATACAAATCTTCCAACGTTGGCGACACTTTATAAGCAGTTTGAAAGGGCATTTCTTTTGAGACAATCCGAATTACTACACCGTTCTCAGCGTGTTTTTGATTACTGATCGTATAAGTCTGCATTAATTCATGCACTTGCTCCTCAGCAACAACACATTCCCAAACAGCTGTTTCTATTTCTTTCAGTAGTTCTTTTGGCGTCCCTCTATTCACTAAAGAGCCCTTTTTCAACACTAGAATTTCATCAGAGATGTACTCGACATCTGATACAATATGTGTGGAAAGGATAACGATTTTTTCTTTAGAAAAAGAAGAAATGAGATTTCGGAAACGAACTCTTTCTTTTGGATCCAATCCCACAGTCGGTTCATCAAGAATTAAAATTTCAGGATCGTTGATCATTGCCTGTGCAATCCCCAAACGTTGTTTCATTCCTCCAGAATATTGCTTGATTTTTTTATTTTTCACTTCCGCCAATCCAACCATCGTTAATAGTTCGAGGGTTCTTTTTTTCGCCATAGTCTTATTAAGTCCCTTTAATGCAGCAATGTACAGCATAAACTTCAGGCCTGAAAAATCAGCATAATAACGAAAATCTTGTGGTAAAAAGCCTAAAATACTACGATAGGCTTCTGTTTGCAACTGGATGTCTTTATGGTTATAGTGTATTTCACCACGTGTTGGTTTCATTAATCCACAAATAACACGAAAAAGCGTTGTTTTTCCTGCGCCATTCGCCCCTAAAAGTCCATAAACGCCTGGTTTTAAACTAAATGAAAGATTATTTAAAACTTGAACATTATCGTATTCTTTAGATACGTTGCTTATCTTTAACTCCATAATTAATTAGTCCCCTTGTTCATTTGATAGATTTGCACGTATACCACATAAATCAAAGCACAGCTTGTTAAAAGTAAACCTGTTCCCCAATAAGCCATAGAAAGATTATAAACATTGAGCAGATTAGTCAGTACAAAACTTATGCCACCGACAACTCCTGCTATGATCCAAAGTATCTCTTGACGCATATTATTACGCCAAAACGTTAAGGTAGAAAATAAAAGAATACAAAAAATATTGAACGGAACGAGTAGATACAAAAGCACTCGCAAAAGCGGGATCGATAAGGTTATATTTGAGAGCAGTGACATCAACAGGATCAAAACAATATCAACACTCCCAAAAACAATTAATTTCATTAAGGTATGCTGGCTTAAATCATATTTAAAACTTTGTTCAAGCTCCCACATTCCTGAAACAAAACTTTTATATAACTCATCTAAAAAGAAGAGAATAGAGAAAATTAAAAGAAGCAGATAGCTATTCATAATCATTTTGAATGAGGTTTGATATAAAATATGAATATTTACTGTGGCAATTATTAATAACAAAATAAAACATTGCATTACCCATGTTTTTACTTGAATAAATTGAAGCGTTGATAGGAAAAGATTTAGATAGGAATGCTGGTTCATCTGTTTTTTTGCCATAATGCTTTTCCCCATCGCAATTGTTTCCAGACGCCCTTTCTCATTTGGTAAAATACGATAAGTTTTCAAATCTTCTACTTTTTTAGCCATCCCAAAACTCCTTTCGTTCAAGAACTTTTCTTAATTTTTTTAATCCTTGGTGGATTCTTGATTGAGCTGTCGGCACAGAAACACCGGTAATTTCAGCAATTTCCTTTACTTTAAAGCTATGGTAATATTTTAAGATGACAGCTTCTCGTTGCAAGGGATTTAATAAATCCAAGGCTTCTTGAATCATTTTATTGCGTTCTTTGTCAATTAGTTCATTCCCGACTGACAGTTTATTATCTGAAGGAAGCAGGTAATCTTCATACTGCTGTTCATCAAATTTTTTCTTAGTGGTGTAGTTATGACAGGTATTAACCGCAATCGTAAAAAGATAGTTATAAAATTTTCCGCTGAATCGATACCTATGAATATTTTCTACTAGCTTCAAAAAAATATCTTGCGTTAGATCAGCTGCAAGTAATCGATTTCCAAAGCATCTTCTTACACAATAGGAAAAAATTGAATCATAATATTTATTCACTAAACTTTCCCATGCAGTTGGATCACCATTTTTAATTTTTTGAATTAAAAAAAAGTCATTGATCCAAATCACCTTCTTCCTTAAATCCCTTTTCATATAGATTAACAAACTAAAAGAGAAAATCATTTAATAATTGCTAATTTTTTTGCTTAATCCTTTTATACTTTAAAGGCATCTATTCGCATCAGGATATCGTAACTGTTTCTTACATATAGATGCTTTGTCTGTTATCAAAAAATAAATTAATGGACATATGAGACCGATGATTAGCCTAATTATCCCTAACTTACTTGCCGCTAAATCTTTATAATCTCTAATCAAGAAATTAAATATTTCAATTGGAATCATATGAAAAAAGTAGATGCTTTGCCCGATTTTCTGAAACTTTTGAGAATATTTTAAAGAACCTTTGATTTTCAATAGTGTTGAAAATATAATTGTACCAAGTGGAATTAAAGATAATAGAAAATTTTTATCCAATCCTTGATTTTGATAGATTATGGTTCCTTCCATAACCCAAATCACTACAACAGAAACCACGATCCTTTTTTTATATTTTTTTAAAAGAGGTAATTTATTTTGAGTGTCACTTATGTAAAACCCAATTAATACAAAGATAATTCCAAAAAACAGACCATTTTTAGTTGTAATAAAAACCGAAAAAAATGGACGATATACCGTTTCTAGGAAAGTATCTTTTAAGTAGCCATAATAGGTTTCACCTGATCCAACGAAATACAGAATGATTGCTATTAGAAAAGAACTCTTATACCCTAAACTTTTTATTAGTTTACTTCCTAGAAATAACGATAAGAGCAACGCAGGGAAATACCACAGGTGATAAAATACCCCTGAATAAAATAGTCCAATGATTAAAGCAATAGGAATCTTCCATAGCTCTAAATAAAGTTTTTGAGTTAGCCAACAAAATCCGAATGGCAAATAAACTATACTTAAAACTAGATACTTTTTAGTAAAGTTACTAATCCATTTTTGAGCCTTTTCAGAAGAACGAATCATTTTTTTCCTATAAAAATATGCACTTGTTATAAAGTAAAGAGGAACTGCCACTCGACAGACCATGCTTTTTATAAAAAAATGGTGGAAAGGCTTATCAGTAATAGTACCTACATGCACTATTACCACCATGATTGCGCATATAAATTGCATAATATCTAGTGCTGCATACCTCGTTTTATTTTCCATAAAAGTCTCCTTTTTTGATTTTATATCTCACCATTCATTAACAAAAATAGCAGGAAAATCATTTAAAAAGAGCTTACTTTTTTTAATTAATAGGGACTAAGCTTTTATTAAGAGAATAAACCGTTATATATAAATTGTTTATTTTAGCCAACTCTTCTGCCTTGCAGATAATGCCCACACTTTTCTAGCCTAAGTCTTTTAGAATAAAAATCTAAAAAAGCACAGATAAAAGCAAATTTAACTCTGCCTTTATCCGCACTTCTTATTTTATTCATTCGCTAATAATCCGCCTACTTTTCCCTTCCACGAGCCAGTAATTCTTGTAAACGAGCTTGTCCATTTGAAATTGTCCGTTTACTTGCTTGAACGTCAGTCAACTCCTCAAATGACAGCCCGAATTCATCCCTCAAAGCTCCATCAATCACTTGGGTTGCCCTTAAAAGTGCGCCGATTTTAATTTCAGCTTCTTGGTATTTATTTCCCATAGTTTCACCATTGTAGTCTACGTCTGTATTAACAGCTAAACTAGCACCGGCTTCTATTAAAACATACAGTTGACCTGCAGTATCTTTGAACCAATAGACATCTTCATTATCCGTATAATCGCCTGAAGTCGGTGCTAAAGATAACTTAATAGCATTGCTAGTGTCACTAGTAAACTGACGCTCTTCAACTGGAATGACCGTCAATTGATCATCAGCATAGACAAACTTAATTTGAGAACTATTGTCAATTTTTACCATTGCAGGAATGTCGCCTTCGTTACGAATTGTCCCCTTAATTTCTGAATAAGTACCTGGTTCAAAGACCTTAGGATCGGATAATTCTTCAAAACTAGCAGCAATCTTTAATTTCCCCATCGTGACATCTTGCTTCATCTCTATCCGAGCTGTCCACCATGCGTAAGTTGCCCCAAGCGTCACTAAAACAATCGCTATACCTGTCAACACTAATTTCATATTTTTGTTTTTCAACAAATTTTCCACTTTACTCCTCATTTAGATTCCTCATTTCTACTTTTATCCCCTGTTCATTTGAAGCTGTCTTTTTCATTAATAATGTGAAAAAATAACTTAGTAGTATCAAAAGAAATACACTCAATAGAAAAGCTGTCAATCCGCGAGTTGTTCCTATCAGTAGAAAGAATGAGCCAAGATAGGGAATTGAAAAAACAACTTTCCCAACAATCGCTTCCTTGCGGCGTTGTCCTTGATCTGGAAACTCATTCGTATCTCCTTTTGTTTTATAAACAGCATCTTGACCGTTTTCAGCAATATCAACAACACGATGCGTGACATTTTCCCCGGCAGTTTCAAAGGTTACAACATCACCAACTGCTACTTCTTCATTAGTTTCCTTAATGAAGATAAGACTATTTTTAGGTATTTTAGGTGACATACTATCACTCATCACAACACGCAATTGATAGCCAAAATAGCTAACACCATTTGTAATTCGCAGGTTAAGTGAAAATAGAATAAGAGCAATGATCACAAACAAATAGACTTTAGCAAGAAATCGCCCAAGTTTTCTCATCATTGCTCTCCTTCCTGTTGTAATTCAGCATCCGCTTGCCCACGGCTTTCTATTTCAGAATCTTGTGTTGGTTGCTCCTCTAGTCCTTTTTCACTCGTAATTGTCCACTCAAGCGAGCTACTAGTACCCTCAACTAAACTATTGGTTATTGCTTCAACTTCAATTGATTCACTAAATATCGAATGTTCATTTGTTGATGTATTCTCACTATCCAAAGAATCTGTTGTTGCTTTGGATATATTTTTTGTTGTACCATAATCTATTGGTAAATAAAATGTGAAATAACGGGAGGCCCCACTTACACCTAGTGGAAAAATAATACTTAATATCAGTAAGCTAATGATAACTTTCCATTTTCGGTTCATTGGCACCCATCCTTCCAATTTTTAACGTGTGACTCTTAAAGTAAAGCGAGCTTCTTTGCCATTTATTGCTTTAGCATAAACATGAGTTGTCCCAGCTTTTTTAGCAGTGACTACTCCATTTACATCAACACTAGCCACTTCATCTTTTTGAACGGACCAAGTTAAATTCGTAGACGCATTTTTTGGTAAGACACTACTTCCAACAGTTAATTGTTTCCCTACTTTTAGAACTTCGATTGTTTTTGCGTTCAAACTAATGCTTTCAACTTCTGGTTGCCCCTCTGCTAAATGATTCATTAACTCAGCAATCGCACTCTCTAAAGCCGTCACTGCTTTATCAACGATTGCTTGAGTTGCTGTTGGATCATCTTTAACCGCTGAAGCAGCATTACGTGCGATAACAAATTTTGCCCAAGCGTCTGCTTGATAATCTGTTTCAATTAACTTATTGGCTTTTGCCAATTTATCTACTAAGACACTGAAGTTAACTACTACTTTGCTCTCTTTTTCAACAATTGATAACCAACTTAAAACAGGATCAGAGCCCTCTTGTTTCTTAAGGCTAACAACGACTGAGCCCGCTTTAGCTAATGTAAATTCTTTGTTGACAATCGCTTCAGGATTATCAGAACTTAACTTAATTGTTTCTTTACCAAGGACGTCATCATCTAATTTAATCGTTAGTTCCATTTGACGAGTAGCATTCCACCACTCTTTTAAGCCTGCACCAAGTTCATATGTCCCTGCTTCTAAATCAAAAGCGTAATCAATGCTCTTCCCTTGATTAGCCCACCAACCACTGTCTAAAATATGCTTACCTTTATGACGACCAAAATCAAAGTCTTCTGGATTCTCTTCTTCTGTTGTTCCTAAATAACCTGCTTTGTTATCTTTCGTATATTTTTGATCCGCTTTTGTGTTGAGTAGTGTCTCTCCTAATAAATCTTTGGCAGCATCAAAATAAACGGATTCATCCGCTCCACTATCAAAGAAATAACGCAGCCCTTTTGGCGCAACGTGCACATCATGCCAGACATCTTGATTTTTTTCAGGCAGATACCCTTTGATAAAAACCGTGCCTAACTCCTTACCGTTATATGGTTCATATTGCCATTCAATCGGCGTTACTTCCGTTTCAGTACCATAGGAAATGGTGACTTCATTTGGCATTAAATCTGCAATACCTTCCATTGATAAGACACTTTTAGGTAACCCTTTTGGTGTTAAATCAAATAAGCCATTGTCATCAAGTTGATCTAGGGTCCAATGATCAGCTCTTCTAATTGCTAACTGATTTCCAGGTTTAAACTCGATTGGCAACCAAACATAACGAGATTCACTTAAGTCCCAGGAATTCCAACGATCACCCATATAAATAAATTTACCGTTTTCAGGATCTACAGGAATTACATGCGTACTTTGCGTATCATAAGTAGTATTTCCACCCCAATCTGCAGACGGATCGCCCATTCCATGCCAAGGCCCCATCGGGCTATCAGCAACCGCATATTGTGCTGGATTTGGACTCCAACCGGTCTGACCTGAGCTAATCATGTAATATTTATCCTTATAGTTGAACATTGCAGGCGCTTCACGTGACCAGTGAATAAATTCGCGAGTGAAATCCACGCCTTCAGTCGCTTGGTCAAGATCTACAGCTAAATTTGTATAGTCATCATTTAATTTAGAAATAATGGTTGTTTTATTCCCTTCTGAGGAATAAATGACGTAAGCTTGACCATCAGTGTCTTTAAATAATGTCATATCCCGCACTGAACCACGTCCAGCCCAACCATCAAAACCATAATCACCATTTGGATCGTTATGATAATTCAATTTATAACTACCAAGTAATTTGAAAGGACCAGTCGGACTATCACTAATCGCAACGCCAGCTTTAGCTTTACCATAGTCAGCATCACTTCCAGGGAAGCGACCATCAGCATGGAACCAAATCACATATTTGCCTGTTTTATCGTTGTAAAGCATTTTTGGTCGTTCAATAACTGTATTATTCCGGTCTAAATCTATAAAAATGTCATCCTTTTTCTCTTCTGAATAGTCACCATAAAGAGATTTAAAGTACTCATCCGTTTCAAATTGATTCCGCGTTTCCATCGGTTTTAAAACGACGCCTTCATCTTTCCAATTATATAAGTCTGTTGATGTATACAAGTGAATTCCACCAACTGGACGATAGTCATAGGTCTTATCTTCACCGATCCAATAATACTTGGTTTCACCATCAACGGTTAGTTTTTGCACTTGGCCGCCATGAGCTTGGATGGTATTTCCATTTGTATCGTACATCAAGTCGCCTGCTGTTCCAGTAAACGACGTATAAGGCGCTATCGGTTCCTTCTCAGTAACTGCTTGAACTTTGATATAATTGATAATCGGATCGCCTTCTGGACCAGATCTACGCGGGGCCTTAACAGCGACATTCAATTCACCATCCGTCACAGTTGTAACAAACGTTTTGCTGACCCATTCGTTATTGCCAACTTCTCGGTCAGCATCAACCGTCTGACCTTCAAGCATAATATTGAGCCACCGTTTTTCCCAATAGTGCTTAAAGGCCACGGTAACCTCATACGTTTGCTCTTTCATTCCAGGAATCTTCTCTTTGGGTAATTCAAATGAATAGCCCAACATACTTTTTTCTTTATCAAACATTACTTTATCTGACATATAGACAAAACTTTCACCGATATCTGTAGCGTCACTGCCAGATTTGACCATGGAGGAATACTCATTATCCGGATCAGCTCCCCAAGCCATGCCCGTTTTTGAGTCCTTTGAAAATTTCTGATCAACATTTGACTGCAGTAATCCCATTTTTTCCGTTTTTGGGACTACTGATGGATCAGGTGTCCCTGCATTAACAGAATATAAAACACGATCATTATTGAGGACTTCTTCTTCAGTCAGTACTATTTCTTTTTCTGTTTCAGCTTTTATTCCTTCAGTTGCTTGAACAACTGTCGGTCCTGTAATCCCTATGCCTAATAGAAGACTCGTTGCAAACGTTAAAGAAACTTGCGGTAATTTGTTCGAACTATTTTTCATTAGTTGTTTATTCTCCTTTCAAAAGCACTATTTTTATCAACAGCATTCATTCCTTACTCCTGCACCTCGCTTTCATTTAATGATTACCGCATCATTATAGCTATGATTTCTCACTTTTGAAACCGCTTACCAAAAAATACTTAAAATAATCCGAAGATAGGTAAAAAGTACAAAATTTTTAATTCTTCTCCTGGCGCAGTAACTGACTCTTCTACAAAATTTCCTCAACTATTTAGTTATAGATAGAAAAGAGGACATCCCATGAGAGAGACGTCCTAGATTTTTTACCGAAAATTCGAATGAGTGAAGCAGACACATGATCTGAAACAAGGAACATGTAAAATAATGAGTATCAGCTAAGTATTAAACACAGGAACAAACGACGTTCTTGTCACGTTAGTTTTGTACGGTGCGATATAAATGACGAAACTGATTTGGCGTGTAGCCAATATTCTGTTTAAACATGGCAATAAATTGGCTTGGGGATTGAAATCCAACTCTCAAACTAATTTGTTGTACTTCCAGTTGAGGAAAATTGATCAACAACTCCTTTGCTTTATTAAGGCGCCAAGTCATTAAGTATTGATAAGGACTGTTTCCAACAAAGCGATTAAATAAACGATTTAAATATTGTGGGCTGATATAGATTGACTGAGCCAATTCTTCAATGGAAGTAATTTCATAAAAATGTGTTTCGATTTCCGCTATTATCGGTACAATATACTGTTTATATAATGGGTGTTCACTGACAATCTTCGTCTCATTTCTTTGGCTTAAGTGAAGTAAAAAGGAATAACATTGCTGGGAAAGCTCGATTGGTTTTAATTGTTGGTTAATATGATGCGAGATGAGCTGATCAATCCAATCTGAAAAAGAAAACTCTGCAGTATCCGTTGCGGTAATGTAAGCATTACTTTGTAGGATTTGATGCAAACTTTCCTTGATCTCTCCTTCAAATGTGGCGAATTTTGTAACCCAGTTATCTAGAGAATAGTAAGCGTGAGGAACGAACGGCGGGATTAAGATTCCTTCACCGGGGGTTAAAATTACTTTTCGATCGTTTATTAAAACTTCTCCTAAGCCTAATTCTGTCTGAAGCCAATGGTAACGATGGTACCCGTGTTGGCGCTGAATCGCAACTTGTTCCCAGTGATTTCCGATACTTTCTAAAGTGATTGGTAAAGGTCGCACGCTTAATTGAAAATAAATTGGCATTCGCTTCTCCTTTTGTTTCGTATTCTTATATTATTTAGTTTAACTTATTATACTATAAAATTTAGAAATGGTTATACTGAGGGAGAAGAAAATAAAAACTACTAAAGGAGCAGTGCACTATGAAAACATTTGAAATTAAAGATGACTTTTATTTGGACGGTCAACCGATCAAAATCATCTCGGGTGCTATCCATTATTTCCGAGTTGTACCAGAATATTGGCGTGATCGTCTGGAAAAGTTAAAAGCTTTAGGCTGTAATACGGTTGAAACGTACGTACCGTGGAATTTCCACGAACCTCATGAGGGTCAGTTTAACTTTAATGGACGTTTCAATGTGCGGAAATTTATTCAAATTGCAGATGAATTAGGCTTATACGTTATCTTGCGTCCTGCGCCATATATTTGTGCGGAATGGGAATTTGGTGGCTTACCTTATTGGCTGATGAAGGAAGCTGATTTGAAAGTTCGGTTTGATAATCCAATCTTCCTTGAAAAAGTTGATAATTATTTTACTAAATTGTATCCAGAGATAGTGGATCTGCAAATCACTCAAGGTGGACCTATTATTATGATGCAAATCGAGAATGAATACGGCGGCTTTGCTAATGATAAAAGCTATATGGGGAAAATTGCTGATTTGATGGAAAAACATGGGACAGAAGTGCCTTTTGTAACGTCAGATGGACCTTGGGGCGATATGCTCGAAGATGGATCAATCCAAGATCGCGCCTTGGCAACGATTAACTGCGGCTCAAAAATCAAAGAACATTTTAAAGTGTTAAAAGACTTTCACAAAGAAAAGAAACCCCTAATGGTAATGGAATTTTGGATTGGCTGGTTTGATGCATGGGGTGATGAAAAACATCATACAATGGACGGTCAAACAGCTGCCAATGAACTGTCAGATATTTTAGATGAAGGCTCAGTTAATATTTATATGTTTCATGGTGGTACTAACTTTGGTTTTAGTAGTGGCGCCAATTATTATGATAAACTAGCACCAGACGTGACGAGCTATGACTACGATGCACTGCTAACTGAGTGGGGAGATATCACACCGAAATACCGTTTATTTCAAGAGGTGATTGGAAAACATCGAGAAATTCCCACAGTAGAATTAACGACGGATATTAAAAAAATCGCTTACGGTTCAATACAGGCTAGCTCTAAAACGTCATTGTTTAACAACGTTGACAACTTAGCGCAAAAAATCACTCATAATTATCCGCTTTCTATGGAACAATTAGATCAAGGATTTGGCTATGTTTATTATGAAAGTAACATTGGTCGCAAACGCCATATAGAAGATTTCCGCTTAATTGGTTGTATGGATCGAGCCCAGATTTTTGTCAATGATGGTCTTATTGCAACCCAATATGATTTAGAATTAGGCACACAATTGGCATTTGATTTACAGGCTAAAACAAATAAATTAGGTATTTTAGTTGAAAATATGGGCCGTGTAAATTATTCAGTCAAAATGAATCATCAAGAAAAAGGTATTCGCGATGGTGTCATTCTCAATGGTGCGTTTCAAAGTGGATGGGCGATGTACGCTTTACCGATGGATAATTTGGCACAGCTGGATTTCTCTGCTGAATGGGCTGTGGGACAACCAGGCTTTTATCAGTTTACTTTTGAGGCTGAAGAAATCGGGGATACGTTTATTGAGTTACCAAGCTGGGGAAAAGGTTTTGTCACAGTTAACGGTTTTAATATTGGGCGTTTCTGGGAGGAAGGTCCACAAGTCCGGCTTTATATCCCCGGCCCGCTTTTAAAAGTTGGTACAAATGAGATTATCGTCTTTGAATCAGAAGGAAAAGTAGGCACAGAAATCATCTTGACAGATGAGCCGAAACTAGCTAAAAACTAACTAAAAACGACTTGAGTCACTTAGACTCAGGTCGTTTTTTTAGGATGATTGATTGGCATCAATAGTTTAATTGATGTTCCCTCGCCAGGAGCTGTTTGAATTTTTAAACCATATTTTTCTCCATATAGCAGTTGGATCCGTTCGTGAATATTTCGTAAGCCGAGCCCAGAATAATGTTGTTTTAAGGTTGACTGAGTATTCGGCGGCTGGCTATCATCAAAGCCAACCCCGTTGTCGATAATTTCAATTTGTAATTTATCCTCTACCGTGGTAGCAAAAACTTGGATATAGCCCTCTTGATGTTCAGGGAAAGCATGGAGATACGTGTTCTCAATAATAGGTTGAATGATCATTTTGGGCACGAGTAGTTCTTCAGCGGCTTCATTAGCAAAAATATTCGTTTGAATCCGCTCGCCATAACGCAATTGCAAAATGTTAATGTAGGCTTCTACCCCGTTCAACTCTTGTTTCAAGGGAACAACTTCATCTTTATTACTGAGCGTGTGGCGCAACAGTTGGATAAAATTGTCCATCGCCAGACTGGCCTTGTCTCTTTCCCCTTGCCAGATCAGAAACTTAATTGCCGTTAAGGTATTGTAAATAAAATGAGGTTGGATTTGCATCTGCAACGATCGGATTTCGGTCAGTCGTTTCTCCTCTTCAACCGTCATTAAGTGATCAAAATAACCTTGTAAATCTTCTAGCATCAAGTTATAGGCTTTTCCTAATTCTTGCGTCTCATAGGTCCCTTCAATCGCGACACTATTAGAAAACTCGCCCTGGGTCACACTTGGTAAAGCATCAATTAAACGATAAATAGGACCTGTCATTCGTCGAATAACAATAAAAGCAATCACACTTGCTATCATAATTGAAAAAAAGACGATGGTGATAGTGGGTCGTATCAAGTTCATATTTTTGATCAAGGTGTCTTCATTGATCAGATTGTAAAGGGTAAAATTGTACGAATATAGTTTTAATGAATTAGTATAATTATTATCTGCTTTCCTGATTTTGTTACTTAAGGTGGTGCCTAATTGTGATTTTTGGTTAGAAGAAATAACGGTATTTTCACTGTCCGTAATATAAATAGTATGAATATTTTCCGCTAAAACTTGCTCGTAAATTGAGGCAAAGTATTGCTCCGGTACAAAAATCAGCGCATATCCAATAATGCCGATGTCATCTGTAATTTTGCGAATATAAAGTAAGCCTGGTTGTTTTGCGGTTGAAATAGTTAACCCGTTTTGTTGATAGAAATATTGACTTAAAGCAGGATTCCCATCGATTTCTTTCATCAAATCACTCTTAAAAAAGGTGTCGAGAGATTGACTACGGACTCCTTCATTTTGAAAAAAAGTACGGCCATTTTTACCAATTAAAATCAAGTTTGAAGGTGTGTCATTAAATATCCAACTGGTAGATGCCATTTCCTTTTGTAACTTGATAATCGCTTGAATCTCTTCTGATTGATCCTGTTTAAAATAGTCTTGCACGCCTTGACTTTTAGAGACCGTCTCGAAAATACGATTAATGTTGTCATTTAAAAGTTCATAATCATTTTGGATCTTATTCATCAAAATCTGATTTGATTCTTGATATGAAAGCACATATGCACTCTTTGAACGATTAAAAACAACTGCTACGGAAAGTAACGTAACACTGATGACGCAAAAAATAACGATCATCAAGATGCGCGTGAAAAGTTCATTTTGTTTTGACCACAGTTCTAATCGTTTCATAAGCGGTTCTCCCTTCTATAAACAGAAGGAGTAACATGATATTCTCGTTTAAAGAGACGAGAAAAATAACTCAGGTCTGAATATCCCGCAGCTACACTAATTTCTGATAGATTATCGTTTGATGTTAGGAGTAATTTCCTAGCTGCCTCTAAACGTACTGTATTTAAGTAATCAGAAAAGGTCATCTTAAAGTGAGCTGAAAAGAAGCTGGACAGATAATTATAGCTAAAATGAAATTCTTCTGCTAACCGAGCTAAAGATAAATCCGACTGATAATTATCACGAATGTAGCGTTCAATACTGGTAATTAATTCATTTTCTTTAATATCCAGCCTAGGATTTTGCTGTTGTAGTATCTGGCGAATCTGATCATTCATCGTTAAAATAAGCGCTGAAAAATCTTCCAAATAACTCATCTTTCCAATCTGATTAAGGAAATAAGTTTTTAGTTTTGAAAAGCTATCTTCATGAGGATAAGCTTCTTCTAGGCTAGATAATAGTGTATAAAAAATATTGCTGGCTTGCTGTTTCAAATCGGAAGCACTGCTAAAGCTTAAAATCATTTCATTAAAAAATTCCTCAATCCGTACAATGCCCAATAAGAAATCATTATTCAGGATGGCTCGTAGAAACTTCTTCGTATCAAAGCGCTCACGTTGTTTTAACATATACAATTCATTAAATTCAACGATAAAGTGGTGTTTAAAATAAAACCGCTGTTCCTTGGTACCAGCTTTTAGTTGGCTAAAAGTTTTTTTGAGCTGGTTTATCTGAAAAAATGGCTCACTTAAGGTAAAAAAACTCCCTGCTTCAATTTGCCGTAAACTGTAGAGTTTTTTCATTAACATTGTCTGGCTATTCGGCTGAACATTTCTAAAGGCAAGCAATAAACCAGCTTCATCATTACTCGTTGCATAAGCTAACGATTTTATTAGCGTGTTGTCAAAGGTCAATTCGTTTAGTACACGTTGTAGATTATCGCGGTCCTGGTACCAAATCGTATTGGTATAAACTAATTGGTAGCAATCGTATGTAAGAAAATTTGCAACGGGACTTAGGTCAGTCTCTTTATAGCCGACTAAATAACGATTGAGCGTTTGACTTAATACTTCCTCCTCTGAAACAGTTGCCTTTGTTGCTGCTAGCTTGGTTGCAATTTTATTTAAAGCTGTAAGCAAGTTTTCTTTAGTCAGAGTTGGTTTTAATAAATAATCAACCGCACCGTTTTTAAACGATTCAGAAACATAAGTAAATTCGTCATAACTACTTAAAACTAAAAAATGAATCTGTGGAAATTGTTCTTGGATTATTTTAGATAATTCTAAACCATCAAGTTCAGGCATAATTAAGTCCGTAATCACAATATCGGGTTGCAGCTCAATGATTTTATCTAAGGCTATTTTGCCGTTTTCAGCTTCACCAACAATGTGAAAACCAAATTTTTCCCACTGAAGCAAGTGTTTTAAACCATCGCGAATAGCGACCTCATCATCGACGAGTAAAATCGTAATTACATTAGTCAAGAAAACGCCTCCTTTACCGTGTTGAGTCCATTATAGCATTTAAAAGTTTTTAATGAATTAGGATTATTTTATGATTTTTGGACAATTTTATCTACTCATCTTAAATAGCTTGTTAGCGCTTCCTTTCAATTGGTTTAGTGTGTATAGTATGGATGTAAGCAAAAATGGAAAGAGGGAATAAACATGAAAAAGTTTTTAGGCTCCTTATTAGTTTTAGCTTCAGCATTAATGTTAACAGCTTGTGGAGGGGCTGGTAGCAGTAAAGATGCTGATGCAGGAAGTACAAACAATGGTAGTAGTGAAAAAATAACGCTTTGGGCTTGGGATGAAACATTTAACATCAAAGCGGCTGAAATCGCAAAAGAATATTACGAAAATAAAGATGTTACAGTTGAAGTTGTGACCATGTCACAAAATGATATTGTTCAAAAATTAAATACTAGTTTAGCTTCAGGAAATACAGAAGGTTTACCTAATATCGTGTTAATTGAAGACTATCGCATTCAAAGTTACCTGACATCTTATCCCGATGCATTTTCAGATCTAGGTTCAATTGTGAAAGAGAAAGATTTCTCAGATTATAAATTTGCTGTAAATAAAGTTGATGACAAGATTTATGGTGTGCCATTTGATAGTGGAGTTGCAGGTATCTTCTATCGTCGCGATTACTTTGAAGAAGCTGGCTATAAGGAAGCCGACCTACAAGATATCAATTGGGATGATTTAATCAAAATTGCTCGAGTTGTTAAAGATAAAACCGGTCATGCATTGATGACAATGGATCCAAGTGATTTAGGCTTAACACGTATTATTATGCAATCTACAGGTAAATGGTTTACAGATGAATCTGGTGAAAAGGTAACCTTAAAAGGCAATAAAGCATTAGAATACGCCTTAAAAATTCAAGCGACTATCTTAAAAGAAGGTCTAGCTGAGCAAGTTTCTGACTGGGATGGCGGTGTAAATGGGGTTCAATCAGGTTCAGTCGCAAGTGCCATTCAAGGATGTTGGTATGCAAGTACGATCCAAGGCGCTGAAGATCAAACAGGTAAATGGGGTATTGCACCGATTCCAGTCATCAAAGGTGATGCAAACTCTAAACATAGTTCCAACATTGGTGGCGGAGGTTGGTACGTAATCAAAGGCTTACCAGGTGAAGAACAAGCAAAAGAATTCTTAGGACAAACATTTGCCTCAAATGTTGATTTAATGAATCAATTAGCGAAAGAAGTTGGCGTTATTTCTACCTTAAAAGCTGCCAGTAAATCCCCTATTTATCAAGAAGGTGTCGCATTCTATGATGGTCAAAAGGTCTTTGAAGATTTTTCGAACTGGTCTGCTGAAGTACCAAAGGTTAACTATGGTAAAGATACGTACGCCATTGAATCCATTTTAACTGAAAGCTTACAAGAAGTGATTAATGGCGGAGACGTAGATAAAGTCTTAACAAATGTCCAAAAACAAGCTGAAGACCAATTAGAAAATTAAGGGATTAATGCTCCCACCGCTTATTCAGATTCCTTGAGGTTGGGAATGTAACTCGTAGAGTTATATCCCAACCTCTGCATTATTATTAATCGGCTGACAACAATCAGGAGGCATCAAGTTATGCAAAAAAGAAAGAAAAAATTTGAATTCTTTGCCAATGGTGATGGTTTTATACTATTACCCGTGATTTTGATTACGGTCTTAGTCTTTATCCCAATGGTAATGGCCCTATTGAATTCCTTTAAATCTGGAATTCCAACAAATATGACTTTTAATGGGTTAGGTAATTACAAGCGAATGCTCTCAGATAGTACGTTTAGAAAAGCCTTTGGCAACACTTTTTTATATTTAATTGTTCAAGTTCCGGTGATGCTAATGCTCTCACTATTTTTTTCAAATATATTAAACGATAAGCGTTTAAAGTTTAAAGGATTCTTTCGGACGGCCTTATTTTTGCCTTGTATTACGTCCTTAGTATCTTACTCATTAATTATGAAAAGCTTATTTTCTGCGTCGGGCTTAGTCAATCAAGTCCTGTTAAATATGAATCTTGTGGAAGCACCGATTCAGTGGTTGACGGATCCTTTTTGGGCTAAAGTCTTAATTATACTTTCCATCACGTGGCGTTGGACAGGTTATAACATGATTTTCTTTATTTCAGGTATGCAAAATATTGATCCAGAAATTTATGAAGCTGCCGATATGGATGGCGCAAATAAATGGCAGCAGTTTTTCAAAATTACAATACCAAACTTAAAACCAGTTATTTTATTTACGACAATTACTTCCACAATTGGCACGTTGCAATTGTTTGATGAAGTTCAAAATATTACCGGTGGGGGTCCAGCCAATGCAACGACGACTCTTTCACAATATATTTATAACCTAAGTTTCAAATTCACACCAAATTTTGGTTATGCAGCCGCAGTTTCCTTTGTGATTGTGTTCTGTATAGTTATTTTAACAATTATTCAAAAACGTGTAGCTGGAGATGAGTAAGATGGAAAAAATATCAAAAGGAATTAAATATCTCGTTTTAAGTATCGCGGCCTTTGTTTCGATCTTCCCTTTTATCTGGATGATTTTAGGGATGACCAATCAAACCATTGATATTACTGCTGGCAAGATTATGATTGGCGATCAGCTGATGATCAACTTTCAAAATCTTTTTACTAGTGATTTAAACTTTGGCAGAGCCTTAATCAATTCCGCCGTAATTGCAGTGATTACAACCATATTTGCCTTATTCTTATCCTCGATGGCAGGCTATGGTTTTGAAATTTTCCGTTCTAAACGGAATGACCGTATTTTTAGTATTTTACTCCTCTCGATGATGGTCCCATTCTCAGCAATGATGATTCCTTTATATACTATGTTTTCAAAATTAAGTAACACACCTTTTGGAATCAACTCATTGTTCAGTGTGATTATACCGTCTGTCAGTACCGCCTTTTTAATCTTCTTGTTTAAACAAAATATTAAAGCCTTCCCCCGCTCTTTAGTTGAAGCTGCTCGAATTGATGGGTTAGGTGAACTGGCGATTTTCTTTAAAATATATATGCCAACGGCCAAAAATATCTATGCTGCTGCTGCGATTATTACGTTTATGAATAGTTGGAATAACTATTTATGGCCTCTAGTAGCCTTACAATCGCCAGATAAGCGGACAGTTCCTTTGATTTTGTCGGCCATGGGTGCATCTTATACACCAGATTATGGCATGATCATGACAGGTATCGTGATTGCCACTTTACCGATTGCCTTAATTTTCTTTATTCTACAAAAACAATTTGTTCAAGGCATGTTAGGTTCGGTAAAATAAGCCACTTTTGCATCACTTCTTAACTTATACACAACAGATATCTAAAAAAGTTACTTTCATAATTATTAGCTCTTGATATATCGAACTTTTAAAAGCAATAAAAAAGGTGTGGGACAAAAGTAAAAAGCACTTTTGTTTCACACCCTAAATATGAATAAACGCTCCCTGTCCCAACCTCTAATCTTAGTATGTTTTTGTATTAGACATGGATATTTTCTATTCCTTTCATGTAGTACTTGATTTAATCCCACTTCAACTAAATTTCCCTCTATTTCCGATACATTTTAAACTCTAAAAACAAGTCATTGTAAATCCCTAAATATTTCGCCCCTAAATCTTCATAAACCTCTAAATGCTTAATGACCTCATCACTTGGATAAAACTGTTTATCACTAGAAATTTCCTTAGGCAATAATTTTTTTGCTGCTTTATTTGGAGTTGAATAACCAATATACTCTGCATTTTGAGCAGCATTTTCAGGTCGTAACATAAAATTGATAAACTCGTAGGACCCTTTAATATTTTTCGCTGTTTTAGGAATCACGATATTATCAAACCACAGATTAGATCCTTCTGATGGAATTACATAATGCAGATGCTCATTACCATCAAGCATTTCAGAAGCTTCACCAGAAAATGTTACAGCGGCCGCACTTTCTTCATTGATCATATACATTTTGATTTCATCGGCTACGATCGCTTTGACATTAGTTGTTAGTTTGTTCAATTTATCTGTTGCTTTACGCAACTCTTGATTATTTTTACTGTTCAAAGAATACCCTAAGCTGTTCAAGGATAGGCCCAAGACTTCACGAGCCCCATCAATCAACATCACATTATCTTTTAATGCTGGTTTCCATAAATCATCCCAATGCTGAATTTGACCTTCATCAACAAATTTATCATTGTAAATGATACCTAATGTTCCCCAAAAATAAGGAATCGAGTATTTATTTTGCGGATCAAAATCAAGATTTAGAAAACGTTCATCAATATTTTCTAAGCCCTTTAATTTAGAGTGATCGATTGGGAGTAACATTTTTTCTTTCATCATTTTTTGGATCATATATTCAGAGGGAATCGTAATATCATAGGCCGTACCACCTTGCTGAATTTTCGTAAACATCGCTTCATTCGAGTCAAACGTTTCATAATTGACTTTATATCCAGACTCCTTTTCAAATTTACGTAATAAATCAGGATCAATATAATCGCCCCAGTTATAAATCGTCAAGGTATCAGCACCAGCCATACCGCTGGCTTTTTCTAATTGGCGAGCCCCGAAAAATAGAATTAGAATGATCGCTAAAATACCAATAAGCAAAGATTGTAATTTTTTCATTTAAGATTCGCCACCTCACTTTGTTCACGACGCAGTTTTTTCAGCCGTTTCGACGTATTATCTTGGCTGATAAAATAGTAGCCGATCACTAAAATCATAGAGAAAAGAAAGACTAAAGCACTTAACGCATTGATCTCTAGACTGATTCCTTGTCTTGCTCTAGAATAAATCTCAACTGAAAGTGTCGAAAATCCATTTCCTGTAACGAAAAAGGTTACCGCGAAATCATCTAAAGAATACGTAAACGCCATAAAATAACCTGCAATGATGCCTGGTGATAAAAACGGCAAAATAATATTTTTGATGACCTGCACATTATTGGCCCCCAGATCACGAGCTGCATCTACCATCGAGTCATTCATTTCTTGTAATTTCGGTAGCACCATCAAGACAACGATCGGAATACTAAAAGCAATATGAGACAATAGCACACTGGTGAAGCCTAAACTAATAAAACCGACCGCAGTAAAAAAGATCAAGAAACTAGCACCAATAATGACATCAGGGGACACAAGTAAAATATTATTGAAACTCATTAAAGTTGTCCTAGTTTTTCTTCGTCTTGTATAATAAATCCCCATTGCACCGAATGTTCCGATGATCGTTGCTAACAACGCTGATAAAAAGGCCAACAAGAAAGTATTCAGTACAATGATCAACAAGCGGGTATCTTCAAAGACCGCCGTATAATTGGCAAGTGTGAAACCAGTAAATTGATTCATCGTGTCAGTATCATTGAACGAATAGAAAATCAGATAAAAAATCGGTGCATACAATAAAGCAAAAACGATGATCAGATAAACATACGACCATTTAAATTTTTTCTTTGTCATTTCACCCGCCCCTTTTTCTTCTTCTCACCGGTCAACAGCATCACGATAAACATCGCCACAATCAAAATCACACCGATCGTTGAACCCATGCCCCAATTTTGCGTCACCATAAAATGCTCTTCGATGGCAGTTCCGAGTGTAATCACTCGATTTCCACCAATCAAACGAGTCAACATGAATAATGATAGTGATGGAATAAAGACTGCTTGAACACCACTTTTTACGCCATTCAAGGATAGCGGGAAAATCACACGCTGAAACGTTTCAACACTATTGGCACCAAGATCACGACTAGCACTGATCAATGAAGGATTCAACTCTTCTAACGCATTAAAAATTGGCAAAATCATGAATGGAATTTCAATATATGTTGCGACAAACAAAAAACTAAAATCCGTAAACAAAATTTGGTGCGGCCCAATCCCAAGAAAACTTAAAAATTGATTCACATTACCATGGATGCTAAAAATCCCAATAAAGGCATAAGCTTTCAACAACAGATTCACCCATGTCGGCAAGATCACCAACATCAACCACAATTGTTTATGCTTTAACTTTGTTAAAAAGTAGGCGGTCGGATAACTGATTAAAAACGTAAACAACGTGATCAAAAAGGCATACCAAACCGAATTCAGAGTCATACTCAAATAAGTGCCAGAAGTAAAATACATCTGGTAATTGTCAAAAGTAAACTGGCCATTCATATCAAAGAAAGACTGATAGATAATCATCAAAACCGGCGCAATTACAAACAATAACAGCCACATCATATAAGGAATCGAATAAATCCGACGCATTGTTTTCATTATTACTCCCCCTATTCTTCGTAGCTTTCTAAACGAGCATCAAAGTCTTCTTCTGATTCATTGAAGCGCATGACATGAATATCTTCTGGTTCAAAAAAGAGACCTACTTTGGTACCTTCTTTAGCTTTTCTTGTTGAATGAACCATCCACTCATTGTGGTCTTCATCATGACAGATGATTTCATAGTGAACCCCCCGGAATAATTGCGTATCCACCGTTACAACTAATTTACCTTTATCCGCTGTCGTGATCGTTAAATCTTCAGGACGCAACATTATTTCAACTGGTTCCGCTTGGCGCATTCCGCCATCCACACATTCAAATCGTTTTCCAACAAATTCAACTAAATTATCTTCGATCATCGTACCATTAACGATATTACTTTCTCCCACAAAATCCGCCACGAAATGATTGATTGGTTCGTCATAAATATCTACAGGCGTACCACTTTGCACGATGTGTCCTTTGTTCATGACAAAAATTTCATCACTCATTGCTAAAGCTTCTTCCTGGTCATGGGTAACAAAAATAAACGTGATCCCTAACCGTTGCTGCAACTCTCGCAGTTCATATTGCATATCTGTTCGCAACTTCAAATCCAACGCTGATAACGGCTCGTCTAACAACAAGACTTTGGGTTCATTGACAATGGCACGGGCAATCGCTACACGTTGGCGCTGACCACCAGACATCTCACTGATTTCACGCGTTTCATAGCCTGGTAACTGAACCATTCGCAAGGCATCTTTGACTTTCTTTTCGATGTCTTTCTTCTGTACCTTTTTAATTTTCAACCCAAATGCTACATTGTCAAACACATTCATATGAGGAAATAAGGCATAATCTTGAAACACAGTATTTACTTGACGTTTATTGGCTGGAATATCATTGATTCTTTGTCCATCAAAATAAATATCCCCTTCGGTCGCATCTGCAAAACCAGCTAGAATTCTTAAGATCGTTGTTTTCCCACATCCTGAAGGACCAAGCAATGTATAAAATTTTCCTTGCTCGATTTCAAAACTAACATTTTTTAGGACTTTTTCATCATCATATTGTTTCACGACGTTTTCAAACGTAATAATATTTTTTTTCACCCGCTGATACCTCCAAATTAAAATTGTACTGGGTTTATTTTAACATTGTAGCAACGTTTCACTTCGCTACACCTTGTACTTTTCAACATCAGCTCATTTTATTCACTGTGTTTCAAAGCAATAGGCTTGTTCAGCTCTGACTGAAAAATAGGAAATTATAACTGAGGTACTTTTTACTTCATTTATAATTTATCTTTTTCTCGAAGAGCTAGCCCATAAAACTAACTCTTACAAATAAGATTCTGTAGCCACGATCAATACCCGACTTTTTCCTTTTGAGTGATTGATCAGCTGATGACGTTCTGTTGCTTGGTAATACATTGCCTCACCTTTTTTAGCAGAATGAGTCATTTCACCTAATATCAATGAGACAGAACCATCGATCACATAGATAAACGTTTCAGATAGGGAAGGTTCAAAGGTCTTATACTGACCGTTCTTATCAAAGGTCAAAACAATAGGCTCCATTTTTTTTTCATTTGATTCTGGAATCAGCCATTTTAGTTCATAACCATTCTCTTCATCATAATACAGTGTGCTATCTTCATCTTTATAAACAATTTTCTGCGCTAACGTTCCCTCACTAAAAAATTGTTCTGGTGTGATGCCTAATACTTCTAAAATATTAAAAAATGTCTCCATTGAAGGTGAACTCAAATCACGCTCCAACTGAGAAATATAGCCTTTTGTCAAATCAGTTCGCTCACCTAATTCTTCTTGTGTTAAGTTCTTTTGTACACGTAAATTCCGCAGTTTCTCACCAATTTCCAACTGACCACCCCATTTTGATTTATTAAAAAGTTTGCTCCTACTAAACTACAAGTTTAATTTTACCTTTTCTAGTATACGAATTTTTCAAAAAATAGCAACAAATTTTAACAATAAAATTTGATTTTTTTAATTTCATCTCATACTTTTATACTAGCACTGATCGAAGGATTTTAACAAAATAAAAAAGCATCTGTTATTCAGACACTTCCTCATTTTTTATAAGCCGCACAATTCTTTTTTTGCCAATTTTTAACGGAATAAAGTAATTGACTAGTAAAGCGATCCCCATTCCGATAAAACTGTCTACGACTCTAGCGAATGCATACCCATAAGATCGATCAGCTGGAATCATAAATACGATCGTTAACAAGGTCGCACATGCTCCAACGGTTCCTTCGTGATAGCCTAGACTAGCCAATAAAGCAATCATCAGCGTTATAATCACAGGAATAAAAATCAATTGCACCAGCTCTGTTCTTCCCAACAAATTGAAAACAGCAATCACCACGACTGACATCAGGGCTCCCATCACATTACCAATAATACGATGTTTGCCGTATCTCACTGTATTCTCCATATCTTCCCTCAATGTAAAAACTGTTGTGATCGCCGCAACTACATATGTTTCTCGTTTTAATAACATACTCACTAAAATACAAAAAAAGACGCTTAACCCCGTTTTAAATGTGCGCATTCCAATTTTAAATTTCAACTACCTAAATTCCTTTCACTGTTTAGCAAAAATATGACTAATTATTTTTTTCTTATTGTCCAATAAAAAACATCATCTTCTATTTTAACTTATTTTTCTTCTATTATGAAGGGATGTTCAAGAAGAATTTGGTAAAGATAAAAAGAGAATATGTTATGATAGTAACAATAAAACTAATTACGTTAAAAGGAGACTATTTATGAAAGAGTTTTTGGGTTTTCAGGTAAAAAAAGTGGACGACTTGCTTACTACGTCCATAGAGAAACTAACCCTTGCGGACTTGTCTGAAGGAGATGTCCTAATTGAAATTGCCTATTCTTCAGTAAACTACAAAGATTCATTAGCTGCAAAACAAAATGGCGGTGTTATTCGTGACTATCCTATGATTCCCGGTATCGATCTAAGCGGAACTGTGGTCACGAGTAAGGATCAGCATTTTAAAGAAGGTCAGAACGTTTTGGTGACCGGGTATGGATTAGGTGTCACTCATACAGGAGGCTTTGCTGAATTCGCTCGTGTGCCAGGAGCTTGGCTCGTTCCTTTACCTGATAATTTAAGCTTGAGAGAAGCGATGATTTTTGGTACCGCTGGTTTCACTGCTGCCTTAGCTGTTCAAGCACTTGAAAATCACGGCTTAGCTCTAAATAAAGAGGCTGCCATTTTGATTACAGGAGCTTCTGGTGGCGTTGGAAGTTTAGCGATTGCCATGTTGAATCAACTAGGATATAAAAATATTACAGCCTTAAGCCGTAAAAAATCAGCGATTGATTCATTGAAAAAAATTGGAGCAACGAATGTCCTTTTATTAGATGAGTTTCTTCCTGAAAAAATCAAACCTTTAGCTAAACAAACGACAGATTTTGCTATCGATACAGTTGGCGGAGACGTTACTTGTGCACTATTATCACAATTAAGTTATGGCGGCAGCATTGCAATTTGCGGAAATGCGGCTGGAATTAAACTAGACACCACGGTACTGCCTTTTATTTTAAGAGGAATAAACCTCTTAGGAATTGATTCAGTTAATGTCCCAATGACACAACGCATCGCTACTTGGCAACGTTTAGCCACTGACTTAAATGTCAGCCAGCACGAGTTGACCCACGAAATTGCCTTAGAAGCTCTACCAAATACCTTAGAGCAATTGCAAGCTGGTACGCATATTGGCCGCACCATTGTTAAAATGAAGTAAAGGAGCAACTTATAAATGAATATCTTAATCACAGCTGGGGGAACTTCCGAAAAAATCGATAACGTGCGTTCCATCACCAACCATTCTACTGGTCGTTTAGGCAAAGCGATTGCTGAAACATTCCTAGCACAAGGGCATCAAGTGACGTACCTAACTACGCCACAAGCAGTTCATCCGGCGATGGAATCAAATTTAACACTCATTGAAATCGAAACGACAAAAGAGTTGGAATCAGCTTTACTTACTCAGTTTAAGCAACAAACCTTCGATGGCATCATTCACAGCATGGCTGTCAGTGATTTTACAACAGAAACTACTTTATCTGAAGATATTTTTATTGAAAAACTTGCTGATAAATTAGCAACAGAAAGCGATTTATCTGATTTAACCAATTTAACTGAAGCTCTTTACCGTAGCTTAGATGAAATTGGCCAAACAATCCAGCAAGCGAAAAAAATACCTTCTGGAACAGATCGCCTCTTGCTTTTTCTGAAGAAAAACCCTAAAATAATTGCAATGCTTCGAGAACAACAGCCACAAGCTGTGCTTGTTGGCTTTAAGCTTTTAGTTGGTGTTTCTACAGAAGAATTAATTCGTGTTGGCCGCTCGATCCTAGCGAAAAATGATTGTGATTTTATTTTAGCAAACGACCTTGAAGATATACATGGTGACCAGCATAAAGGAATTCTGCTTGATGCAAAAGGACAAACTGAAACTGCTCAGACTAAAAACGAAATCGCTCAACTCATCGTCAATAAGGTTGAAGAAAAATGGAGGAACCAATGATGAAAACAATATTGTTAGGTATTTCCGGCAGTATATCAGCTTATAAAGCAGCTGATATCACAAGTCAATTGACAAAGCTAGGTTATAATGTTGACGTCATCATGACGACGAACAGCACTAAATTTATCACACCTCTGACATTGCAGTCTTTATCAAAAAATCCAGTGCATACAAATGTTATGGAGGAAATCGCCCCAGATAAAATCAATCATATCGAATTAGCGAAAAAGGCTGACCTTTTCCTAGTTGCACCAGCTTCTGCCAATATCTTGGCCAAACTAGCTAATGGCATCGCAGATGATATGCTTTCGACTGTTGCATTAGCATTAAAAGAAGACGTACCAAAATTCGTCGCACCGGCGATGAATACCTATATGTATCAAAATCCGATCACTCAGCGAAATTTGGCAACATTAAAAGAAGTTGGGTATCAGGAAATTGAACCGCGCGAGGCACTGCTCGCTTGTGGTGATTTTGGTCGAGGCGCTCTTGCTAACGTCGAGGAGATCGTTGCCAAAGTTAATGAAATTTTTGCGAAATAATTTTTGAGGAGTCATTTATGAAAAATACAAAAACATTCACATTAACGGCTATGTTCTTAGCAATCCTGATTTTATTATCTGCTGTTCCATTTTTAGGCTTTATTCCAATCGGACCGATCAATGCCACAACGATGCATATTCCTGTAATCATTGCTTCGATTGTCTTAGGTCCTAGAATCGGTGCTTTTTTAGGCGGTGTCTTTGGGATTATCAGTATGATCCGCAGCACGATTGTTTTATCTCCGCTATCCTTCGTTTTCTCACCTTTTATTCCAGTGATTGGAACAGATCAAGGTAGCTGGAAAGCAATCATTGTTGCGTTAGTTCCAAGAGTTTTGATCGGCATCGTACCCTATTTTGTCTTCATGGGTCTTAAAAAACTAACGAAAAATAAACCGACATCACAAACAATCAGTTTGTTTATTGCAGGTTTTCTGGGTTCAGCTACGAATACGATTTTAGTAATGAATCTGATTTATTTTCTATTTAAGGATTCTTATGCACAAAGTATCGGTGCCAATGGCGCAGCAGTTTACACTGCGATTCTGACTGTTATCTTTACTAGTGGGATTGTTGAAGCAATCGTCGCAGCACTTGCCACCGTCGGGGTGACTGCTGTCTTACTGCGTTTAGTGAAGAATAATGCTACACAAAAACTATAAAAAGATTGAGGCGTGACTGGGACATAACTCTACGAGTTACAACCCAATCACTTGGAATCGGAATAAACGGTGGAAACAGAAGCAACCCCTTCGGAAATAAGCTGGAATTCACAAAAATTTGAAGAACAATTTTCGTGAATTCCAGCTTATTTCTCGGGGCTAAACACTTCTGTCCCATCCTCAGCCTCAATCTTTTTTATTTTTTCTGTTTTTTCAATTTATAGGCATACTCACTTGCTTTAAAAAGTAAGCCATTGACTGGTAAATCAAATTCACCAATAAATTCATTCACAGTTGGATTGAAGTTAGATTTGAACTTGATCAAGCCATCACTCAAACTACCCTCTAATCCTCCCATATTACAAGACGTACAACCACGCTCAAAACATTCGTTGATTGCATCAAACCAAGTTGGATAAGCTGGCATATAGCGTTTATAACGGTCGTCCATCCCAGCATAAAGAATTTCACTAGTCGAACCAAAAGTAATCGCCAAGGCTCCTGCAACAACAGCAATATCACCAGAATGTATAATATTTTCTTCAAGCTCTGTCATTTCACGGGTTAGAGAAAAATCGAGTTCTTCAAGATTATGACGTTTTTTCACTTGATTTTCTTTTAAATTTGCTAAATCTTCTTTATTTTTGTCAAAACGCTGTTTAGTTTCTTCAAAACGATCTTTCAAATTCACTTCTGCTAACATAATAAAAGAATTTTCAGGATAGATCGTTAATAACTTTTCAAAATAATCGCTATTTCTAAGCGAGATGTTTTGTCGTTCTGTGGTTAATTCGATGACTTTAGCAAAATCAGCCACTAACTCAGTATGCCCCATTTTAACAGTGACACCCTTTTTCTGCGCTTGCTTCATCATTTTTTTCGTACTTTTTGATAATTGCTCTTCACTGAAATCTTCTTTGTAAATATTTGCTTGAAACCGCGGCTGGATCGTTGCATCCATCGCCATCGTCAAGCCTTGATGTTTCGCTCCACTTGCGATGATATTGTCGATGATCGATTGAGCTGTTGGATCGATTACTTGTTCTTGTCCTAAATGAAAATCTTTATAATGAACCGTTGGGTCCATTTTGACAAACAATGCGCGCTTTGTCTTACCAAATTGCTTTAACTCTTTTAAAAAGAACGCCACAAGTTCTGAATTTGTATAATCCATGATCGGACCACGCGGTGTATACAGCATTGAAAATTTCATTGGTAATGGTCTGATCAAAACCAAACTAGAAGCAACCAACGTACCATTTTCATAAACACCAACAATTTCTGAGCCCCAATTATCCTTTACTTTAGCCCAGGCTGATGACTGCAACAAATTACATAAGGGATGATTTTCCACAAATTTATCGTGTTCTTTGGCATCGACGCCAATTTTAAATTCAAACATTATAAAAAAACTCCTCTACATTTTAGCTTCTGTATTACCATATCATAATTTATCGAAGAGGGACAGTAAAGTTTTTCATGAAAATGGTGAGAAAACTTTAAGAGACTGAACCAAAACAAATATAGTCTTGATTCAGCCTCCTCTATTGATAGTTTGATTGAACTTATTTAATGATCAAAGTCGTTTTTCAAAATGAACAGATTTATTGATCCAGTACATCACGGGTGCAGCCACTGCCATTGTCGCAAACTCACTAAGCGCTAATGTTGCGTAATTTCCCCAAAAAGCTGCTCCGCCATTGGGTGCCAACATATAAGCAATGATGCACATCGTTGCAGTGAAAAACACTGTATTCAAGGCTAAACGAGCGATAACATTTGGGACTTTTTTCTGTAGTAAGGCTGTTAATCCTAACGAAATAAACGATTGTAGTCCGCCATATAGTGCATCGATAGCACCAAAGCCAAAGAAAAAGTTATAGACAATTACTCCTCCTAAAACGCCCCACATCAATTTCCGATTAAAGACAACTAAATGATTCAAACTTTCGGAAATTCTAAATTGAATCGGTCCTGACGAAACGGGTGCTACTAAAATCGTTAAGCCAAGATATAACGCCATCACAATCCCATTCATGGTGATTGCTTTTACTTTACTGTTCGTTGTAACAGTATTTTGCATAGTTTCCCCTTCTTTCTCCGAGTTTTTTTACAAGGGATGGTTGATGAACCTTGTTAAGGAATTAAATCCTCAAAAAATGATACGTAGGCATTATATCTCATAATCAATGATTTAACAATATCGTCCTTATAAAAAATCAGTCTTTATTTTCATTTTTTCCCTCTTTTTCAAGCTTCTCTCATTCTTAATTTTTCCTATCTCTGTTATAATAAGACTTTGTACAAGGAGGAAACAAATGAAGAAACATTTTTATCTTATCATCAATGAAAATGCCGGCAGCGGCACTGGCCGAAAGGCTGCCGAAAAAATTATCAAGCAGCTGCAAACAGCCACGATTGATTATACGACTTTTTATACAGAATACGCCGGTCACGAAACAGAAATCGTACAAAAGCTAGCTCAAAATATTTTGATTCCTTGGTCTTCTGAACTGGAAAACGACTCCTTTCCACTTTTAGTTGTTTTAGGTGGTGATGGTACTTTACATAGCGTGCTTAACGCCCTGTCGCCATTTGATCCTCTAATTCCGATCGGCTATATTCCTTGTGGCTCTGGCAATGATTTTGCCCGTGGCTCAGGGATCGCTAGACAGCCGGAAAAAGCCTTTTTCCAATTATTAAAAGCTGAAAGCCCTCAGGAAATTCAAGTGATTACCTATACGGAATCTATTCAAGAAGAAACAGGTCTTGCTGTTAATAATGTTGGCATTGGCTTGGATGCAGCCATTGTTAACGCCGCCAATACATCTGCCTCCAAAAGCGCACTAAATAAATTTAATATGGGGTCCTTGTCTTATATTTTTTCTATTTTAAAGGTATTATTCACCCAAAAGGGCTTTCCGATCTTAGTTGAAGTCAATGGAAAAACAATTGAATTTGGTCGGACTTTCTTATGCACTGTGACTAAGCATCCTTACTTTGGCGGTGGTGTCCCAATCGCTCCTATTGCTGATCCACGCAAACCTGTCCTTGATTTTGTCTTGGTGGAGCGGGTTAATATGTTCAAAATTTTTTGGTTGATCATATTATTGACTCAAAAAAAACAGATGAATTCAAAATATTTTCACCATTTCCAGTCTAGTAAATTACGCATTGTTTCAACCGTTCCTCAATATGTTCATGCAGACGGCGAAATTTTAGGAAAAAGAAGTACTGATTTTACATTTGGAACTTCTGGTAGATACTTCTGGTTCTAAATGCAAAATAAGAGAGAAGCATGGCTCTAAAAGTCATGCCTCTCTCTTATTTTTATCCTACTGCTTCAAATGCCTGCCTTAAATCGTTGATTAAGTCTTCACTAGATTCAATCCCCGTTGAGATTCGCAATAAATCAGGCGTTAATCCGTAAGACTCTCTTAATTCTTGTGGGATGTCGGCATGTGTTTGCGTCGTTGGGTAAGTGATCAAGCTCTCTACCCCGCCCAAACTTTCTGCAAAAGTGAAAATCGTTAAATTTCGCAAAAAATCTTTGATCCATTCTTGATTGCTGATTTTAAAACTCAACATTCCGCCACGCCCTGGATACAGCACTTCTTTGACCTTATCACAGGTGTTCAAATATGCTGCAACTTCCTGAGCATTTTTTTCATGCCTTTCCATCCGCAAAGCTAAAGTTTTCATTCCTCTGATTAATAACCAACTATCGAATGGAGACAATACTGCTCCTGTAGTATTCAAACTAAAAGCTAACTGTTCACCCAGTTCTTTTGAGCGTGTAATAACAGCACCTGCCAATAAATCGTTGTGTCCACCTAAATATTTAGTCGCACTATGCACAACAATGTCCGCTCCTAGATCTAGTGGTCGTTGAATCAAGGGTGTATAAAATGTATTATCAACGATTAGCTGTGCGTTTGATTGTTTGGTCAAAATTGCAATTTTCTCTATGGAAACTTCACTCATCAATGGATTCGTTGGGGTTTCAACAAAGACAGCCGCAGTATTGGCTGTAATAGCCTTTTCAAACCCAGCTTCATCATCAACATAAATAAACTGATAGATTCCTTGTTGTTCCAGTTCTTTAAAATAACGATAGCTTCCGCCGTATAAATCTCTAGAAGCCACGATTTGACTACCTACAGGAAATTGACTGAAGACTAATTGAACTGCACTCATTCCTGAACTAGTCGCTAATCCGACCGCACCATTTTCTAAGACTGCCAGAGCTGTTTCAACAACTTCTCTCGTTGGATTTTTAGTTCTAGTATAATCATAGCCCGTCGACTCTCCTAGCGTTGGATGCTCATACGTCGTTGAAAAATAGATTGGTGTATTGATCGATCCAGTCACTGGATTTTGATGATTACCGATTTGTGCCAAAAATGTATCTGTTTGAATTGCGCCCGACTTTGTTTCTTTTTTCATTACCTTCCCTCATTTCTACCAAAATAGTCCACCTTCATTTGTACTACAACACCATTACGTGTTTTTTCAATTATATACATCGACTGATTCTTAAAGCAAGTAATAGTTCTGTAGGTGTCATAAAAGGTTTAAAACTTGAGAATAAGGTTGCGCAAAATCATTTAAGTGCAACTCGCTCTTTACTACATAAAATCAGCTGGCGTTGTCTGCCCCATTCCGATCATTGGGTCAATTGTTTGCGCACTGACTAAGCTTGGCGTCAATAAGCGCTCAACCTCTGCTTCTATTTGTTCACTCGTTTCTTGAACAGGTTCACTAAACAGTGAGATTTCTTCCGTTTTAGGTTTAGTTCTCACTGGCACTATCACTTCTTCGACTACAGCAGTCTCCTCTTTGACAGCTTCATAGGTCACTGATTTAATTTCTGTTGTTTCTGAAAATGGCCCCTCTTTGTTTAATCCTTCTTCATAGGCCTCAAGTTGCATTCTCGTAGTTAACGACATGTCATCCGCACTAGTGATCCGTTCTTTGAGCATCGTTAAGCGACTAGCTGATTCATGCGCAACACAAGTGTTAAAGGCTTGAACTTCACCTAACAGGATCAGGATGTCCTTGCTTCTAGTCACTGCGGTATAGAGCAAATTACGCTGCAGCATCCGATGATATTGATGCACCATCGGCAAAATAACCATTTTAAACTCGCTACCTTGCGCTTTATGAATCGAACAGCAATAGGAGAGCGTGATTTTATTCCACTCATTGCGTTTATAGCTGACTTCATTATTGTCAAACTGAATCACTAATTCATCCACTTTATCTTCTGATTCTTTCGCTAAAATAATTCCTACTATCTCGCCCATGTCACCATTAAACACATTCAGCTCTGGTGTATTGACTAAATGTAAGACCTTATCTCCAATGCGATAAACAGATTCATTCCATTTTACTTCCTTTTTCGTGCCGTCATTAGGATTAAAAATTTCTTGCATCATTTTGTTTAACGCATCAATCCCAGCAGCTCCTCGGTACATTGGAGCCAGTAATTGGATATCTTGCGGAGAAAAGCCCTTTGCTTTAGCTTTTGTTACGATTTGGCGGACATAGGTCTCGATATGATAGACGTCACTTGGAAAAAATGAACGGTCTTTTTGATTGACAGTAAAATCTTGTGGTAATTTTCCCTGCTTGATTTCATGAGCTAAGGGAATAATACTTGAACCGTCGCCTTGTCGATAAATTTCTGTTAATTCTCTTTGTGGAATTTCATTGATTTGCATCAAATCATGCAGAACCTGACCCGGTCCAACAGAAGGTAATTGATCCTTATCACCAACAAAAATCACCTGCATATTGGTTGGAATAGCTTTAAACAATGTATTTGCCAACCAAGTATCGACCATCGACATTTCATCAACGATCAATAAACCGCCTTCTAGTTCTTTAGCTGTCATACTAGGATTTTTTTCTCGTCCACTTAACCCCAAGAGACGATGGATCGTACTTGCCGGCAGTCCAGTCGTTTCATTCATTCGTTTCGCTGCACGTCCAGTTGGAGCGGCTAATAGTATTGGAAACATTTCCTGTGTATAATCCTTTACATCTAAAGAAAGTCCATTCAGCTCGGCAAAGACTGAAACAATTCCGTTGATGACGGTCGTTTTCCCAGTACCTGGTCCGCCAGTTAAAATGAATAATGGTGATTTGATTGCTTCTTCAATTGCCGCTTGTTGAGAATCGCCATACAAGATTCCCAAGCGTTTTTCAACCCCACGAATATTTTTTTCAATGTCTTTTTTATCATACTTAATTTCTTTTTTTCGTGTTAGCAGACGTTGGATCGATGTCCCGATTCCCCATTCTGAAAAATATAAACTATTTTCAAAAAGTTTTGTGCCTTCTTGCTGGATTTTAGCTTCTTCTACTAAATGGATGATCTGTTCTGCCACTTGATCAATGGAAATTTCTACAGGTCGACTCGCTTCCAATGTATTGATCGTTTCTCTCAGCAACATTTCTGCTTCCACATAAGTATTCCCAGAACGCACAGAATGTTGGAAAATTTCATGTGTGATCGCCGCTCGCACTCGTTTGTCTGAATCTGCACCAATCCCCAACTGCTCTGCAATATTATCGGCCCGTTTAAAGCCAATCCCTTCAATATCTTCAACTAATTGATATGGATTTTCGTGAATAATATCTAAAGTTTCTTCTTTATAAGTTTGATAAATTGCAAACGAAAGCTGACTCCCGAAACCGTAACGATTTAAGCCGACGATTACTTGCTCCATCCCATGATTTAAACGGATCGTTTCAATGATTGTTTGGCGTTTTTTTTCATTTAGTTGAGGAACTTTTTCAAGAACATCAGGAGTTTCAATAATACGATCGATTGCATCTTCTCCCAAAATTTCAACGATTTTCTCAGCTGTTCGCTTCCCTATCCCTGGAAATTTTTCACTAGAAAGATAATTTACAACGCCACTGGCAGAAGTTGGTCGCTCTTGCTGATAGCTATCGACTTGAAATTGTTTGCCATAACGAGGATGATCAACGAAATGTCCAAAAAAGCGATAAATTTCTTCTTCCTGAATTTGACCGAAACTACCAGTCGTTACGATTTCTTTTTCTAAATAATCTGTATTCGTATCCGTGATTTTCACCAACAAAACTTTATAAAAATTGCTGGGATTTTGAAAAAAGATTGCCTGAACTTGTCCAACCACATATTCTTTTTCCCCTTCGCCAAACAATGTATCCATCGATCTCACCTCGCTTCATCAAAAAAATAGTTTATTGTAAAAAGGAAACATCATTCCATAATTTTAAAGTATAAAATTGCTCATTGTCATCTTCTGCTGTTTCTAGGATCGACAAGCTATTATTTTTAAGCCCGCCCATACTGCGCAGTTCGCCTAACGCTTTACCTGAAAGTGATTGAATCGCAGCAGTTAACGACGCGCCGTGGCCAACGAAAAGATAGGGGCCATCACCTTTATCAACCGCAGATTTAACTACAGAAGAAATACGTGAAATCGCTTGGTCGATCGGTTCACCTTGAAATACTTCCGGATTGTAGCGATCTAGCTGATAACGCATATGGTCTAATTCTTGTCCATACGTTTCTCTCATCTCTGCGATAGACTGACCTTCTAATTTTCCCAGACCCAGTTCTTTAAGCTCATCCGTATAGATGATTTCTACAGGTTGTTCTAATTCTTGATTGATGCCTTCAGCTGTTTTTCTCGCACGTGGTGAAGTACTCGAAAAGATTTTTTCAAAAGGTACTTCCTTGACCGTTTGGCCTAATAATTTTATTTCTTCATAGCTTGTTGGAAGCAGTGGTGAATCTCCAGTCATTCCCTGAAAACGCAGTTCCTGATTCCATTCAGTTTTTCCATGACGAGTAAAATATAATTTCATGATATTGCTCCCTTGATTCTGATTTATTGATTTTCTACTTCTTGATTTCCACTTATTTATCTTATCTAGTGTATCATTTTCACTGGCAAAATTCCATTTAACTACGAGGAGGTTGATAAAAAACGAAACAGTCTGAGTGTTTTAAAGAAATAAGTAGGTTATAATGAAAAGGTTAAAATATATATTTGAATACATGACTTGGCGAGACTGTTACGCTTTTATATTATTTAGCTACTCGGACTTGCTTCTCGGTAAAAAGATAAATTCTCTTTGAGACATAATGCGTCTCAATTCGATTTTTCTATTTTCCTGTCGAAGTCAAACGAGCCCGTTTCGCTTTTATTTTATCCAGCTGCACGGTCTTACTTCTCGGTAAAAAGACAAAATCTCTTTGAGACATAAATCGTCTCAATTCGATTTTCCTATTTTCCTGCCGAAGTCAAACGAGCCCGTTTCGCTTTTATTTTAAGGAGGAATCTGATTTGTTTTTTGAACATATTCATCACATCGCGATTAACTGTTCTGATTACCATAAAACAAAAGAATTTTATGTTGAAAAACTTGGTTTTAAGATCATCAGAGAAAATCAAAGAGACGATAAAAACGATGTTAAACTTGATTTGAAATTAGGGAATTATGAGCTAGAACTATTTATTGCGCCTAATGCGCCAAAACGCCCCTCTTATCCTGAGGCTTTGGGCTTACGCCATTTAGCGTTTAAAGTTGAAAATATCGAGGAAGTTATTACTTTTTTAGCTGCCAAAGAAATCGAATGCGAAGCTGTTCGAACAGATACCTTCACAGGAGAAAAAATGACTTTTTTCTTTGATCCGGACGGGTTACCTTTGGAATTACATGAATAATCGCGTTTTCCCTCGACTCTTGATAAACAAAAAAACTGTTGCCTTTAATATCAAAGGGAACAGCTTTTTACTATTATTTTTAATCCAATTTATCATTTTCATAATGATGTTTCACTTCCAAAGCTGGAAAATTCTGTTGACGTAATGCTTCATAAACTACTAAAGCGACTGTATTCGACAAATTCAATGAACGAACATGTTCATCATTCATTGGGATACGTAGACATTTTTCTTCATTTTCCCGCATAAATTCTTCCGGCAAGCCTGTTGTCTCTTTGCCAAACATAAAATAGTGATCTTGATTGTTAGTATAATCTACTTCACTATACGTTTGATTCGCGAATTTTGTAATCAGATGCAGTGGACGATCACCTAAGTAGGTTAAAAATGCTGTCAAATCTTTATGGTACATAATATTAACATCATTCCAGTAATCCAATCCAGCTCTTTTTAAGTGTTTATCATCAGTCGAAAAACCTAACGGCTCGATGAGATGTAAGGGCGAATTTGTTGCTGCACACGTTCGTGCGATATTCCCTGTATTTGCTGGAATTTGTGGTTCAAATAATACAATATGATTTGTCATGATTACTGTTTCCTTTCAATTGTATGTCACATTATTTATTTTTTATTCACTAAAATCAACATAAAAAAAACGTATCGCCTCGGTGTCAATCACTGCGAGTCGCTACGTTAGTGAAGCTCTTTTCACTAACTTTTATCAGAACAGGAACCTGATAAAAACCAACGAAAAAACAACTTGTATGTAATATAACACCATTACCAGAGCTTTGCAATACCTTTTAGCAAATTAACCAAATGTAAGCGTTACCTGTTCTTTCCTTTTAACATCCGAACGTCAATTGTGATTTCAGATAATGGATTCTTTTGAAGCTCTTCTTTTACACTTTCAGCCACCCCCCACTCAAGCGGGGACATTTCTAATAAGTCTAAACGATACTCTTTTGGTACAGCAAAAGTGAAGGTTACTCGTTCATCAACTAAAACATCCATTTCTTTAGCGAATTTTGCTAAAACTTTTTCATTTGAATAGGTTTGTTTGCTTTTATCATCTGGATAGAAGGCTGCTCTCAGTTCTTTCAAATAATTAGCTTCTGGTACTACTTTGATTACTGTTCCATCTTTTTTCAACACACGTTTAAATTCCTGATAATGAGACGGAGAAAAAATATTCAAGACAGTATCCATAGACTGATCTGTAAATGGTAAATTCGTCAAATCAGCTACACACCAAAAAGCCTCAATTGCTTGGTTACTAGCTAAATAGATGCCATCTTTAGAAATATCAAAACCAAATTTTGCCCCTGCTAAACCTAAAGAAGAAAGCTCAGCTAAAAAACTTCCCTCGCCACAGCCAACATCCAATGTGCTTCCTGTTAGATTCATTGTAGCGATCATTTTTTCTAATAGAGGCAGATACATCCCACTTTGAATCATTTTACCTCTGTGAACCAACATTTTTTTATTATATTCCGTCTGAATGCTATGCGTTAGAAAATAAATAGTGCCTTTTTTCGATAAATCAAATTGATGGTTTTCCTCACAAATCAAACTATGGTCTTTTAACTGAAAGGCTTTGTTACATACAGGGCAACGAAATTGTTCTTGGTGTTTTTCTAAAAAATTACGAGCAAAATCAATTTTTTTCAACATAAGGTTACGTCCTATTCACTATAAATTCTGACACTCGCTGATAAACTGTCGTTACTAATCTTACAACGAGAAGAAGACTTTGGCAACAGCCGAAATTATGGTACAATGCCTGTGAAGAAAAAACAAGGAGTGAAACGAATGATTAAAGAATTCTGTGCCGAAAATTTCACAAATATACCTACTGCCATCCGTAATGGTGCAGGTCGAATTGAATTATGTGACAATCTAGCTGTTGGTGGCACAACGCCTAGTACGGGTGTTATCGAAGAAGTTGTGGCCTATGCTGGTGAAAAATCGATTCCAGTCATGACGATCATCAGACCACGAGGCGGAGACTTTGTTTATAATGATATTGAACTTAAAATCATGCATACAGATCTGATCGAAGCCAAAAAAATTGGAACAGACGGTGTTGTTTTAGGTTGTCTGACAAAGGATAATTGGTTAGATGAAGAGGCTCTTGAATTATTGATCGATACGGCGGAAGGTATACAGATCACTTTCCATATGGCTTTTGATGTGTTAAGTAAAGAAAATCAATTGAAAGCGATCGACTGGCTAGCAGAACATGATGTGCATCGGATTTTAACCCATGGTGGATCTGCTGGAAGTGCCATTGAGCACAATTTTAACCATCTGAAAGAGCTGATTGATTACGCTAACAACCGAATCATGATCTTACCAGGCGGAGGAATTTCTAGTGAAAATATTGACGCTGTAGTCAACGCCTTAGGAGTCACTGAAGTTCACGGAACTAAAATTGTAGGATAATTTCTAAATAAAAAGGAGACGATTCTTTGCAATAGTTTCGTCTCCTTATTTCTTATTGCATCTCTTAGGTTACTTTGATTGATCTTGCATTTTTTTAGCCTCAATACTCATGACTAAACTACTGAGAAGTCCTAAACTACCTAAAAGAAACAACTCATTTCTTTTTAGAAATACACCTGCACTAGCTAATCCTCCACCAATAATCAAATTGATTGTCGCACTTTGATTCAATCTGCGACTGTTCATTTTCGGCAATTTTACATTTACCCCTAATTTTTTATTTAGTTTATTCATTTTTTTATTCATTTCATTGATCATTTTTTCTCCTCCTAGGAATGTTTTGTTATTGGTTTGATTTATCCCACTTCTATTTGTTTTGTTTAATTGACAATGGTGGTAACTGCTCCAATAGAAACAGCTAATAATAATCCATAGATAATACTAGTCGAGCCCCTTTTCTAATTGCATAGTATTATTTAACACTGAACAAAGGACCCGTGCAGTTACAATCGTTGAGATAACTGATTTATTTTGGAATCCAACCGCAAGAAAAATTCCTACTATCATCAAAGCTATAGCACCTGAAATAACTGCTTTTGTTAAAATAGTCTCCCCTCCAAACAATAGTTCACTCTCTTTTAGCAATGGGCTATACCCCGAGCAACACTTTAGTGTCCCTAAACAGATCACCATTGAAAAGAACGCTGTAATTACAGTCCAAATACTGATAGGATTTATAAACACCTCTTAATTTAATCATTTGCATTCTCCTTTTACATACTAACGGTATGTATCACTTGAAAATAAAAATGCCGTTAAGCATCTTTATTCTCGGATTACTCTAAACATAGTCACTACGTCATTGATATAGTCATCATCAATCAATGGAAAATTCACACCATCATATAGCATCTTAAAAAATGAAAGCTTGTTCAAAAGCTCATTTTCATCAATTTTATAAAATGAAGGAGCTAACCAGATATTTGTTGAAAGAACGATCAACTCAGCTATTTCTTGAGGATAATCAGTGATAATCGAACCATCACTAACCCCTTCTTCTACTAATGATTTAATGTACGGAATAATATTTGTAAACGCCTCTGCATACAACTCACCAATAATTCTGGGGTTCGTAATCAATGATTTTGCTGAAAAAGCAAGTTTTTGATGCTCTAATGACCGCAAACTCATCGAATTGATTTTTCTAATTTTTTCAAAACCGCTAATGTCTTTCATCGTTTCGATTTGATCCATTACACCAATTGCATACCTTTTTTCTAATATTGTATTAAAGATTTCTTCTTTTGATTTAAAATGATGGTAAATAACCCCTTTAGTTAATCCACCTAAATGGTCAATTATATCTTGAATCGTCGTATGATCGTAGCCTTTTTCTAAAAAGAGCTCTTCTGATACATCTAATATTTTTTTTACTGTTTCCTCTGGATACTTATTACGTGCCACAAGCTTCCCTCCATACATACCGTTAGTATGTATCATATCTAAAAGTATTACTTTTGTCAATTCTTCTTTTGTCATTTTCTTAATTTACATAAAAAAGGGTTGAGATATAACTCTTCGAGTCATGCCTCAACCTCACTTATAATTTAAATAAATCCTGATAACTTTACCTTAGATTCCTCACTAAACAAAATATTGCATAAAGAGACTCGCAATATTAAAATAGATCAAAACACTTGTTAAATCACTTAGAGTTGTGATAAAAGGACCGCTGGCAACCGCAGGATCAAAGCCTAATTTATCCATCAGCATGGGAATCAAGCTTCCAGCCAGATTGGCAACTGTAATCGCGCAAAGCATCGCCATTCCGATCACAAACCCTAATGGAAAATTGTGCTGCCAGATTCCAACGACGACAAAAATAGCCACACCAGTCACAGCACCCGTTACAAGTCCTGTTAACACCTCACTAATGATCAAACGACTAAAGTTATTGTCTTTTTCATCAGATACTGCTAATCTTCTAACGGCAACCGCTAATGATTGGGTACCAGCGTTTCCAGCAGTTCCTGTGATCAAAGAAATGAATACAGCCAAAATACTTGCTTCACTTACTAACTCTTCATAATGGCTGATTAATGTTGCTGTAGACATTCCTAAAAATAACAAGGTGATTAACCAAGGGAGCCGTTTAGAGGCAGCCTTAATTGGATTTTCGCTGACTTCTTCAACGTTGACCCCAGCAAGTCCAGAGTAATCACTAGCTGCCTCATCATCAATAACATCAATGATATCATCAACTGTAACAATCCCTAAAAGATGATCATCATAATCTGTAACAGGTAGTGCTAGGAAATCATAATCTCGAATCGTTTGAGCAACATCTTCCTGATCATCCCCAACATGGACCGAGATTACCCGTTCACTCAGGACGTCAGAGATCATTGTATCATCATCGTTTACAATCAGGTCACGCAAAGAAATAACTCCGACTAAATGATCTTCTTGATCCACCACATAGACATAATAAATTGTTTCAGCGACATCTGCTTGATTTTTCAACACATACATGGCAGAGCGAACGGTTTGATTAGCAACGATAGAAACAAATTCTGTCGTCATGATTGATCCTGCTGTATCATCTTCATAATGCAGCAGTTCCTTGATTTCACCAGCGTCTTCTGTACTCATCAAACTAAGATATTTTGCTTTTTGACTTTTATCAAGCATGTTCAACAAGTCAACTGCATTATCGGTGTACATTTCTGACAGCATTTCAGCCGCATAGCTTGGACGCATCTCGGCTATATAGTCTTTCATATTCTCATTATCTTCTTCGATAACATCAAACATATCTGCTAATTCTTTAGGCGACAAATAGCTGTAAATTTGTTTTCTATCTGCTTCATCGATCGACTGATAAAATTGCCCCTGTTCATAAATGTGAAGTGCTAGAAATAGCTCCCGAAATTCAGCCATTTGCTGCTCTTTCAATTTTTCCAACAGTAAGGAGAAATGTTCTTCCATTTCTTGTCCTTCATTCATCCAGATCTCTCCTTTCAATTTAAAGTTGATCTACGATTTTTTTCATATCTGCGGCTAAAGGTGAAGTTAGTTCTAATCGTTGTTTCGTAAATGGATGCATGAAACTCAATTGACAGCAGTGTAGCGCTTGACGGCTAATCCCGCTATCCATTTTACCACCATACATCTCATCTCCCAGTAAAGGACAGCCCAGAGCCTCAAAATGCACTCTGATCTGATGGGTCCGTCCTGTATGGAGTTGAATGTTTACTAATGCTTTGTCCTGGTTACGTTTTGTTAGCCAATATTCTGTTTTTGCCTGCTGGCCCGTTTCAACTATTGTCCGCTTTAGTATAGAGGACATATCTCGGCCAATTGGCAGCTCGATTTTACCATGTTTATTTAACGTCAGCACATCACCTGCGACTAACGCCTGGTAAATCTTGATTACTTCTTTTTTGCGCAATTCCTGATCCAACATTGCGTGAGCAAAACCATGTTTGGCAAATAACATCAAGCCTGTCGTATCTCGATCCAAACGGGTCACCACATGGATGACTTGATTTTGATAATTTTGCGTTTTAAAATAGGCCTTCACCCGATTAGCCATTGTCCCATTAGGATGATATTGAGCTGGAATCGATGCTATTCCTGCGGGTTTATTGACCACTAAATAATGCTCATCTTCAAAAACGATCTCAAGCGATACATCGTCAACAAGTAAGGTTTCGTGTTCTTTTTCATCAGGAATCGTGATTTTGACTTGATCGCCAAAAGATAGTTTATATAAGACATTCTCAACCGACTGATTAACCTCGATTTTGCCCCCTTGAAATTTAATTTTCGCCAAAAGACCTTTGGAGATTCCCTGCTCTTTTAAAAAAGCTTTTACTTGTTGTGTCTCTTCTTTTTCAACTGTCCAATTAAATTCCATTAATCTATTAATCCTCACTAATAAAGGCATCTTTTACTCGATGCCAAAAATGCATATGTCGGTATGAAGAAAAATGAATGCGTTCATCCGCAATTCGATAATAAATTGACTTGATGTCGTCTTGGTAAATATCCAACTGATCAACTGTGATCAAATAATCATTACTTTCCTGCAGCTTAATTTCGACCCATTCGGTGTGAGCAATTACAATGGGCGAACCTAACGTTCTAAACACACGATTATTTAATGAAGCAATCTCGGCAAGCTGAAACGCATTGATACTAGGATGCAACACCGCTCCACCAATACTCTTATTATACGCTGTAGAACCAGTCGGTGTCGAAACAGACAAACCGTCTCCGCGAAAACGTTCAAATAACTCATCTTTAATCAGAACATCTGCCACCATTGTACGATTGGCACGTTTAATAGTCGATTCATTCAATGCCAAGAAATGCTTATCTGGTTTAGTACCGTGAAAACTGATTTTTACATCCAATAACGGATAACTAACGCTTTTTTCTTGATGGACGAGCAGACTTTGAACAAGTTCATCCAACTCATAGTCTCGCCAATCTGTATAAAAGCCTAGATGCCCTGTATGGACGCCAAGAAAGCTTACTTCATCCAAGCGATGACTAAACCGATGAAATGCTGATAGTAATGTGCCATCGCCCCCTACAGAAATTACAAGGTCTGGCTGATGATCATCGATCTCAATCTTATTTTTTTTCAAAAGCAGGAGTAAATGGCGGGTAACTTCAGTTGATTTGTGCTCATGATTATGAACGATTGCTACTTTCATTTCACCCCTCCTATTCTTTCTTTAGCTCATCTTTTTTATCATTGATTCTTTTATAGTAATTATCTTTTGACTTGCCTCGACCATGTGAGAATAGATGCTGTGCTTCCTGGATTTCTTCACGGATCGTGGACATTTCTTCATCTAACTGATAAGCAGCTTCCGCTGCTCGTTGAAGTCGCTCTTTCATTTCTTCTGGAAAAGCTCCTTGGTATTTATAATTTAACGAGTGTTCGATTGTCGCCCAAAAATTCATTGCTAATGTACGAATTTGAATTTCTGCTAAAATCTTCTTCTCGCCAGTAATCAATTGAACTGGGTACTCGATCACTAAATGATATGAGCGATACCCGCTTTCTTTTTTATTGGTAATGTAATCACGTTCTTGTATAATCTGCAGATCTTTTCTATTGCGGATGATATCTACGACCTGACGAATGTCTTCAACAAACTGACACATGATTCTAAGACCAGCGATATCCTGCATTTCTTCTTCCAAACGATCGACAGGAATATTTCGCAATGCGGCTTTCGTTAAAATGCTATCTACAGGTTTTACGCGACCTGTTACAAACTCAATAGGTGTATGCTTATTTTGTTCTCGAAACTGCTTGCGGATGCCGCGCAGCTTAACTTTCATTTCTCCAACAGCCTGTTCATACGGTGCCAGAAAAAGCTCCCACTCTTTCTCCATCCTAATCCCTCAATTTCCTTGAATTTGATTTACAGCTTATTTTACCATAGAGCTGGGAAAAATAGGGTAATTTGAGAAATTGTATAAATTTTTTCAACAATAGCGAACTTTTTAACTTCTAGTTCACTTTTCTTGACGTAAATGGGTAAAGTATGCAAAAATTGAATTAAAATAAAATAAGGTGGGTAATAATCAGTGAGTGAAAATTTAGAAATAGAATTTAAAACATTATTATCTATTGAGGATTTTTCGCGCACAGCTGCTTATTTCCATCTAAAAGAAAATGATTTTTTTACACAAGTTAATTATTATTTCGATTCTGCTGATTTTCAATTAAAAAAACAGCACATCGGCCTAAGAGTTCGTATACTATCAAACAATGCTGAAATCACGTTAAAAGTCCCTGAAAAAGTCGGTTTACTGGAAATCAACGATGCTCTTTCTGTTACAGAAGCCCAGCACATCGTTGACTCGGCTGCACTTCCAGAGTATGGAAATGTTTACAGTAGGTTGACTGATTTAGGCATCAGTACTCGTGATTTACGTTTAATCGGCAGCTTAACAACTAAACGAGCAGAAATAAAACTTCCCCAAGGTTTACTCGCGCTAGATGAAAGTTGGTACAACCAGCAACATGATTTTGAGTTGGAGCTAGAAGTGAAAGACGCACAAAATGGCAAAAAAGATTTTCTAGCTTTGTTGGAAACTTTGACTATCAAAGAATCCCCGTCACCAAACAAAATCCAGCGAATGATGCTAAGCTCACAAGAGAAAGATTAAGAAGTTATAATCGTAAAAACATATCATTTCATTTTTCCCGGATTTTCTGATAAATTAGGGACACTTAGTTGAGAAATGATGTCTAGTCGCAAAAGGGTCAAATTGGAGGAAGTATGAATGATTGAAATTTATCTGTTCGTTAATCCTTTGGGGGGCATTTGTCTCAACGTAGAAAAGGATATTTTAAAATTGGTTGAAACTGAGAATAAAAAAATTCAATTTCGTTTCATTCCGCTAGTTAATATGCGGACCATAAATCATCTTATAAAGTTGTTTGATATTCCATCAAATGATATTGAACAACGTAATCAATTGTTTGAAAATATTTATTCAGCTGCATTGGATTATAAAGCAGCACAGCTACAAGGAAAGAAAAAAGGACGTCACCTATTGCTTGGTTTACAACAAGCTGTAGCGATGGAAAAAGTTCCCTACTCTTTAGAATTGGCTGAAAAATTAGTAGTTGAAGCTGGCGGCGATTTAGATATGTTCAAAGCCGATAGACAATCTGATTTTGTCAAAGAATCTTTTCAAACAGATCAACAAATTGCTCGTGAAATGGGGATTGCAAAACACCCATCGGCAGTAGTTTATAACTATACATGTGATCGTGATTTTGGTGTACTTGTGGAAGATTGCGAGTCAATGGACGAAATCAAAAGACTTTGTGAATCATCTGAGGATAACTTACAGTATTTTCACGAAAAATTTGAACTAGATCATTACAATGAATCTCGTGTACCACACGGACATTTACATTTGCTTTGATTACACAGTAGCACAAAAAATACACCCTCTTTTACTAAGAAGGTGTATTTTTTTATACCACGTTTTCTTATGCTAAAGATTCCACGAGCTGTTCTAGTTCGTTCAATCTTAATTCAAATATATGCATAGCATCTTCAATATATTCCGGTTTTGTCATATCGACACCAGCTTTTTTCATCACTTCGATTGGGTAATCACTACTGCCTGATTTCAAATAAGTCAAATAGTTATCTAAAGCAAGTGGTTCTTTTGCTAATATTTTATTTGCCAAAGCTGATGCAGCAGAGAAACCTGTAGCATACTGGTACACATAATAATTGTAATAAAAATGAGGAATTCTTGACCATTCTAATGCAATTTCTGGGTCTTTTGTTACCTCAGGACCATAATACTTCTGATTCAATTCACCATAATAATCACTTAAATACTCACTTGTTAAAGGAGTTCCTAAGGCATCTTCAGTATGAATAAAATGTTCAAATTCAGCAAATTGTGTCTGACGGAAAATCGTTCCTTTAAATCCATCCAAATAATGATTTAAGACATACGCCCGAGTCCGAGGATCTGTCTCAGTTTCAAGTAAGTACTCCGTTAAAAGATTTTCATTCGTTGTTGACGCAATCTCAGCTAAGAAAATCGAATAATCTCCATACACATACGGCTGATTATTACGAGTAAAATAACTATGAACACTATGACCCATCTCATGCACCAATGTGTATAATTGATCTAAGCTATCATGCCAGTTCATCAGGATATAAGGTGCCGTATCATAAGCACCAGACGAATAGGCTCCGCTGCGTTTTCCTTGATTTTCTATAACATCGATCCAACGATCATTAAAGGCATCTTTTACTATATTTAAGTATTCATCTCCCATTGGGTTTAATGCCGTAATAGCTTTTTCTTTTGCATCCTCATAAGTATATTTGATTGCTGCTTCTCCTAAAACTGGCGTATACATATCATACATATGAAGTTCATCTAGTTTTAATAGACGCTTGCGTAATGATACATAACGATGAAGCAATGGTAGATTTTTATTTACGACATCTACCAATGTATCATAAACACTTTCTGGAATATGATTACTACTCAAAGCAGCCGCTCTTGCAGAAGGATACTTCCGAATTTTTGCTTTGTAATTATGCGTTTTAACGTGCGAACTTAATGTTTGAGCAAAAGTATTTTTGAATTGCTCATAAACCGTGTAAAAGCCTTTAAATGCCTCTTCACGAACTCTTCTATCTGTGTTTTCCATCAACTGTCCGTAAACACCATGAGTCAATTGGATTTTCTCTCCATTTTCATCCTCGATGACTGGAAATTTTAAATCGGCATTGTTCAAGATAGAAAAAGTATTGCTGGATGCTTCAAAAATTTCACCTGCACCAGCCAATAATGCTTCTTGATCTGCTGATAGAATATGCGGACGTTCACTCAAGATATTTTCAATAAAATGACGATAGATCTCCAACTTAGGATTTTCGTCAAAGTAACCCCAAATGGTTTCATCACTTAAGGATAAAACTTCTGGCTCAAACCAAGCTACTGCTTCACTAGCCTGAGCATATAGAGCGCTCGCTCTTGCATAGATGGCCTGATATGTCGTATTCGCCGTATCCTGATCATTTTTTAAATGAGCATAAACATAGATTACTTCAATTTTGCGATAAATACTCAATAAGTTCTCGACGCTATCTAAAAAAGCAGTGCTGCCTTTTCCCAGAGTACCTTTAAAATGAGCACTTTCTTTTAGTTCATCTGATAATGCTTGAAAAGCCTCATCAAAAGCTTGATCATCTTTAAAAATTTTTGTTAAGTCCCAAGTCTTGTCAATCGGCAAACTTGAACGTTCTGGTAATTGTTTCGCTTCAGTCATTCTATCTCCCTCGTTTCAAATTATTCTTATATAGACTTATCTTATCACATTTTTGAATGGAGTAGCAGTGATTAAAGATTTATTTTCAATTCTTTTTAACCAATTTTCGACATCCGCTATACTTCGTTCAGTCGTATTCGCTAACACTTTCCATCTTGATTGAATTCTAACTAAATGATCACAAGCAACCAAATTTATCAGTAACTGATTTAAACAGTATTCTTTCACGACATCAACAGGAACATTAGGAAGCTCGTAAAATAGTTCAAGTGACTTTTCTAATTCTTTGCCTAAATGTAAACGTAAATCATCAAGCTCAAAAACATTCTGATCAAAAAACTGTACCCACTCCCAAATTCGAAGCTTCAATAACAGGTCTGATCCTCTACAACAAAAGATATGAAGACCTGGATAATAAAACCAATTTGGCAAGTAAAGTAAATGAAATCGTTTGTTATATAATACAGATTGGAGCATTCTAATACGCTCATCTCTTCTATATAATTTTTTACTCAGCTCCCAATAATATTCTTGGATCAGTTCTCCAATTTTAAATTTTCTTTGAATGTAAATATGAGATTTGCTTGGGAAATTTAAAATATCCATCAAAGAATCACTAAAAAAAGGCCATGTTTTTTTAGAATAATAGATTCTCTTCTTCCAATCCTCTTCAATATGAAAATGCAAGTTCAACTCTTTATTTTGCCAGTCAGCCGACCAGAGATAAAAGCCTAGACGATCCGAATAATAGCATAGATTTTTGACCAGTTCACTCAAATTCAGATGGTTTGAAAATAATTTATTTCCACAAATCCAGATTGGAAAATAGCCATGCTTTTGATAGCTCTTAGTCCGTTCCACCAGCCTTTGAACACTCATGGGACTGCACTGAATCTCAACAGCGATATTTCCTATCAGAAGATCGGGTCTTTGATTCAACGCTGGCAAATATTTTTCTACTTCATATTGAATTGCTTGTTTTTCACACCAGGTAGCAAAAACTTCTTTCAATGCCAAATGTTCTATCGTCTCTCCTTCTGAATCAAGGGTGCAGAAGCTTTGATTATAATGAGAAAAATGTGGGAGCTTAACTTTACCATTCTTTATCCGGACTGGGTGATTACAAGCTGGACAAAAATAAGCCTTACCTTTCATTCGCTCGATTTCTTCTCTAGTTAAGTTTAGTAGTGTTACAACTTCTTTGTCTTTTGAATATGCATTGAACATCTATCTCACCTCATAATTAAGTTACGCAAGATAGAGTATGATTCATCAAAAAGAACTGAAATAAAGCAAAGTTCGCTTATTTCAGTTCTTTTTGTTTATTCAAAGTAATATCTAGTTAATTCTAAAGCGTTACGTTCCATGATGCACGTGCCATATTCATTCAATGTTTCAGGAGTAACAGCTGATAGATTCGCATACTCTAACAACTGTGCTAATTCATTTTCTACATTATTTTTTCCTAACTCATCCAATAAGAAAATAACTTGTAGATAGTATGTTCCTTTAAATGTATATAAATTCGCTATCACAGACTGTAAGAATACTTCATTTGCCAGTTGGACCATTGTATCGAAATCATTTAGTTCAAAGACTAAATTTTTTACTGTAGTATCAGTGAAATCTTGTGTTTCCTCAGCAAAATCTTCTTCGATTTGTTTACGAATTATATTACTAACTTCTTCTGAATTTAAATCGTTGAAGCCTTCAAAATTTGATACTTCATCGATTGATGCATTTTTACTAATAAATAGTTCTAATCCATCACTTTTCGGCAGAACCTGAAAGGTAACAGCTTCACTGCCCTGAAATTCATCTTCCACATCAACTTCTTCTAAAATACTGTAGAAAAAATTTTCTACTTCCTTGTGGTTGCCGAGTAAATCTAAAAAAGTAATTCCTCTATCAGCTAAATCCTCATTGCCAATCAACACACGTATCGTATTTTCATTGATATGTTCCATTTCCATGTCGCTACACCTCACTTTTGCTAATCAGGAAACTCATTCTTACGTACATTGTAGCGGAATCACGCCAAATGTAAAGGGAAAAGTAATAATATCCCTAAATAAACTGCTGTCTTAGTATAATCCTTAAAACTTGTTCTACACTATGTACTTTTTTTATAAATATCTATAAAAAAGTAAAAACCTATTTACTATGTAAAGATTAATAGAAAAAGAAAACCTTTGCCGCAAGGACAAAGGTTCTCCTTATAAATTTTATAAACCTGCCATCAATTGCGCTTGACGTAATTCCAATTGTCTTACTCCTCTTGGCAAGAAACGTCGAATTTCATCCTCATTAAAACCAACCTGTAATCTTTTTTCATCAATCATTATTGGTCGACGCAACAATCCAGGATTCTCTTTTACTAACTCTAGTAAGTCCTGTAACGGAAGTTCATCCAAATCCATATTAAGTTTTTGGAAAACCTTAGAACGAGTAGAAATAATCTCTTCTGTTCCATCTTCTGTCATTCGCAAAATTGCCTTCAGTTCTGAAATATTCAGTGGTTCTGAAAAAATATTTCTTTCTTTGAATGGAATCTCGTGTTCTTGCAACCATGCACGAGCCTTACGGCAGGACGTACAACTTGGGGAAGTATAAAGTGTCAACATGTGCATCACTCCTTTTTGTGACTTTCGTCACTTTTTTGAAACAGGAAAGCTTTCTGTTTTCCTATTTAATTTAAGTATACCCAACTTCTAATAAAAATACTAGCTCTTTTTCCAAAAAAAATCATAGTTTTTCGTTATTTTACGTGTTTTTTTTTAAATATTGAAATAAAGATCGTTTTTTTCAACATAAAATTATAACGTTTTCAAAACGAGTAAAAGTGGTACAGCAATCATAATCTGCTACAACTGTACTAGTCTAAAAATTCTGACATTTTATTTTTTTCCTGTAATCCTGTTTTTTTTTATTTTTAGCTGTATAATGATCATAATGACTTTTTTATTAATTAATTAAGGTGGTTACTTATGGAAACTATTTTTTCTGGCATTCAGCCAAGCGGCATCCCAACAATTGGAAATTATATTGGTGCAATGAAACAATTTATTGATCTCCAAAATCACTATGACTGTTATTTTTGTATTGTTGATGAACATGCAATAACAGTTCCTCAAGATCCTATACAATTACGACAACAGACACGCAGTCTAGCGGCATTGTACTTAGCTATAGGTCTTGATCCTGAGAAATCGACAATTTTCATCCAATCTGAAGTTTCCGCTCACGCTGAGGCTGCTTGGATCATTCAATGCAACACAACAATCGGCGAATTAGAGCGTATGACTCAATTTAAAGATAAATCACAAAAAAATGGACGCACAGGAGTCAGCGCAGGATTATTGACTTATCCACCTTTGATGGTTGGAGATATCGTCTTATATAATGCAGATCTTGTTCCTGTCGGCGATGACCAAAAACAACATTTAGAATTAACACGTGATTTTGTTGAACGTTTTAATAAACGTTATGGACAACCAAATCAAGAAATTCTGGTCCTTCCAGAAGTAAAAATCGCACAACAAGGCGGACGTGTAATGAGCTTACAGGATCCGACAAGTAAAATGAGCAAATCTGATTCAAACAAAAAAGGCTTTATTTCGATGCTGGATGAGCCAAATGTTATCCGTAAAAAAATTAAATCAGCTGTCACAGATTCAACTGGCATCATTGAATATGACCCAGAAAATAAACCAGGAATTTCTAACTTACTAAGTATCTTTTCTGTTGCAACTGGCCGTTCTATCGATGAACTGGCCACCGCTTATCAAGGAAAAGGCTACGGTGAATTCAAAGCTGATTTAGCTGAAGCTGTTGTTGATCTACTAGAGCCAATCCAAGCGCGCTACCACGCGTTATTAGCTTCCGATGAATTAGATGATATTCTTGATAAAGGTGCTGAACAAGCCAGACTTGTAGCCAACAAAACGTTGCAACGAATGAAAAACGCTATCGGCTTAGGTAGAAAACCACGCAAGAAAAAGTAACAAACAGAGGCACTTCTGAATAACTATCACTAAAAAGCCTATAACTCCTGATTATTCTTGGAGTTATAGGCTTTTATTTTGTCTCATCTTAATTAATCTCTAAATTGAGCATCATGCAGTCGGCGGTAGTGCCCGCCTTTCGCAAGTAATTCTTCATGCGTTCCTTCTTCTAATATTCCCTTGTCACTAACAACAATGATCCGTGTTGCATGCTTGATCGTTGCTAATCGATGCGCGATGATTAAGGTTGTCCTACCATGTGCCAACGAATTTAATGATTCTTGGATCACTTGTTCTGTTTCCGTATCCAATGCAGAAGTTGCTTCATCCAAAATTAAAATTGGCGGATTTTTTAGGAACATTCTAGCAATCGCCACTCGTTGTTTTTGACCTCCAGAAAGCTTGACTCCTCGTTCACCGATCATCGTATCTAATCCTTCTGACATTTGATCGACGACTTTTTCTAAATGAGCTAACTTTACTGCATTTTGGATTTCGGCTTCTGTCGCATCCAGTTTTCCATAAGCAATATTGTCCCGGATTGTTCCAGGAAACAAGAAAACATCTTGTTGGACAATACCAATTTGACTGCGTAAAGAAGCAAGCGTCATCGCTTGAACGTTGATACCGTCAATCGTAATTGCCCCTTCGGTTACTTCATAAAATCTAGGTAATAGATTGCATAATGTGGTTTTGCCTGATCCGCTTTGACCAACAAATGCGACTGTTTCGCCAGGAACAATCTGCAAATCAATATGATTTAAAACTTTCGTAGAATCAGCATATGAAAATGATACATCGTCATAAATAATATCCCCATGTAAATGATCAACTACTATTGCATCCGGCTTATCCTGAATCGCAGGCTTTTTATCAATTTCTTCAGTAAATCGCTTAAACCCAGCGATTCCTTTAGGATAGCTTTCAATCATATTATTGACTTTTTCGATTGGGCGAACGAAAACATTGGATAATAGAATAAATCCAACAAATTGCCCATCTGTAATTTCGCCTTTGATCGTGTAGTAAGCTCCAAAAATCAGCGTAAACAAATTAATTAAACGAATTAAAAAGTAATTATAGGCCGAGCTAATTCCCATCACTTTATAAAACGTGATTTTTGATTGACGATAGGCTTGATTCAACCCTTCAAATCGTTTACGTTCAAACGGTTCATTTGCAAAAGACTGTGTCACTCGAATCCCACTAACAGATGCTTCAACACCTGCATTAAAGTCTCCCAGATTATCATAAATTTTTGTGTTGACTTTCGTCATCTTCTTATTAAAGAAAACCAACGCAATCGTAATAAAAGGCAACACAATAAATGTAGCCAAAGCTAGCTGTACATGAATTCTAAGCATCAAATAAAATGACCCGACTAAAGTCATCACCGTAATAAATACATCTTCTGGTCCATGATGGGCAACTTCAGAAATTTCAAATAAATCAGTTGTCAAACGACTCATCAATTTCCCTGTTTTCTGGTTGTCATAATATTCAAACGGCTGCGTCTGTAAGTGTCCGTATAATTCTCGACGCATATCTGTTTCAATATTGACCCCAAGTTTATGACCAAAAAATACCACGATATACTGTAAAAATGTATTAAGTATATAAAACAACAGCAAACCTGCGCAGGCTAGCGCAATCAACCGGAAATTTCCTTTTGGCATGATTTTATCAATCACTTGGTTCACAACAACTGGAAAAGCCAACTCTAGTAAACCTGCCAGAACCGCACAGCCGAAATCTAAAATAAATAAGTGCTTATATGGTTTGTAATAACTAAAAAATCGTTTTAACATAAACTCCCTCTTTCTTTCGACACTAAAACTATTATACGCAAAGAGACCCTTAGATGCAAAATTTGAAAGCTCTCAAATGATCGACTAGCGCTCAATTTACATCCTTTAATAGAAATATTTCTTATAAAGAAAAATATTTTGACATATGAGAACAATAAATGGATTTCATATTGAAAAATTGTTATTTTAACTATATTATAGATAGGGTTGCGTATTTAACGCATTACTATTATTTATTATATTAAGGAGTGTTTAAGTGAAAACAACAAAATTAGTTATTGGCATTATCAGTATTATTTTATCATTGTTGGTTTTATTTCAATCATGTGTTGCTGGTTTAGCAAATAGCATGCAAAACAACGGGGAAGCTGGCGGCAGTGCTGGTATGTTGTTGGCTATCTGTTTATTAGTCGCAGGAATCGTTGCCATTGCAACTAGAAATTCTTCTGGTAATGGCGGTTTTGTAGCTGCTGGATTTTACATTGCAGGAGGCATTATTGCGTTCTTACTTGCTGGCGGATATGGGGATTTATACATCTGGGCTGTGTTGTCTATTATTTTTGGTGCAACATTTGTAATTGGTGATACTAAAAAAAGTAAGTAATTATTTGAAATTGAAAAAAGCCAAACTGGAGAGAAGACATTCTCTTCAGTTTTTTATACATTTTGGACATGCTGGAGACCAGAGTATCAATAACTTGAAAAGCTACAAGCATTTTGTTAAGTTATACCTATACATGTACATCATTAAAAACACCGATGAGTTGCTTATGTCTTGGGGAAGATAGGCCTGATCGGTGTTTCTGTTTTTATTATACTAAATGTAACTTTTTTTTACTACTTCAAAAAATAACTATCGACTGGACTTTTTTGAAGAATAAAATAACAATATATGGCTTATTATTGGTCACATGAGTGAAAATTTGTTTCTTTGTGTTACTATAAAAAAAGAATCGCTCTATTTTTACTTTTGCTTTTTAGTTATAAATTTTATATTTGCTTGTTTAAAGGATATAAAAACAACTATCCAAGAACATATAGTCATAAGTAGCCACATCATAAAACTCAATTCTCCAAAAATACCTCTACCTTTGATTACTGACATGACACTCATCACTGCGATTGCGATTGTGTTCATACTTACTAGTCCCAAGCTCAGTCCAATCATTTTTCCTAATTGAAACATTAATTTCTCATTATTCACAAAAACAACTCCTTAGTAGTTACTTAATTATAAAGGAATCATTATACAAAATAAACACTCTAACTATACTCCTATCTTATATATGATCGATAGTCACTTCAAAATAATTTTCGTTTTCTGCTATAGCTTGCCCTTTGTAGCAACAAGCTGTATTTAGGTGAGATAACTTGATGCTCGATTCTCCAATTCGGTTTTGGTTTTATCAACTATCACCTATTTCGATTATTCTATAATTACTTCTGTAAAGGAGTTGGTGATTTGAAAAAATATCTAAATAAAAGATTGTTGTTACTATTTTTATGGAAAATCAATTCTTCAAAGTCACGAACATAACACCATATATCAAATACAAGCACAATCCTTTATGCACCAACAATCTAACAATGTCAGCATTCTAATCTAAATTAAAAAATTTCTTTCTGTTCTTTTGTGAAAAAGTTCGCTACAATGTAAAAGAAATTTGAAAATTTTTCTGAAAACTATTAAGGGGTGCAATTTTTTTAATGAAAACTATTGTTTTTGATGTTGATGATACAATCTATGACCAGCAACAACCTTTTAGAAATGCGATCAATGCAGTCTTTCCCAATGTAAAACCAGAAGATATGCATGCACTATATATTCGCTTTCGGTTCCACAGTGATGAGACATTTCCTAAAGTGATGTCTGATGAATGGACACTAGAATATATGCGTTTTTTCCGTATCAATGAATCATTGAAAGACCTTGATTATCCAAGTGTTTCACAAGAAGATGGTCTGATCTTCCAAAAAACTTATGAGGATGAACTAGATAATATCGTGATGCATCCAGAGGTTAAAAAAGTATTCGATTTCTTAAAAGAGAAAAATATTCCAATGGGAATCATTACAAATGGTCCGACAGATCATCAATTCAAAAAAGTAAAACAGCTCCAATTAGAAAATTGGGTTCCAACAGATAACATTATTATTTCTCAAAGTACTGGATTTCAAAAACCAGAAAAAGAAATTTTTGATCTGGCTGCCAAAGAATTCGGTATGGATTGTGAACGTACATTATATGTCGGAGATAGCTTTGAAAATGATATTGCCGGCGCTAAAAATGGTGGTTGGAAATCTTTATGGTTCAATCATCGTTTACGCGAGATGCCAGCGGATGAAGAAGCTCATCATATTAAGGAAGTCACTTCTTTTGATGATTTATTTCCTACGATTCAATCGTTATTTTCATAAAAAAAGCAGCGTATGCTTAGAGTTTTCTCTAAGTCTACGCTGTATTTTTTCCTTTTATTCACCAATACTCAAGATCATTCGAATATCATCTTCAGTCATTTTAGCTAATTGTTCTTCATTTCCTTGGATTACCTTTTGGAACAACTCGCGTTTTTCTTGCTGTAAAGAGTCCATTTTTTCTTCAACGGTACCTTCTGCGATCATCCGCCAGACTTCCACAACATTTTTTTGACCGATGCGATGTGCTCGTCCAGCTGCTTGCTCTTCCACGGCTGGGTTCCACCATAAATCATATAAAATTACGGTATCTGCACCTGTTAAATTTAAGCCTGTGCCACCAGCTTTTAATGAAATTAAAAAGACATCCTTTTCTCCTTCATTAAATGCATCAGCCATCGTTATCCGTTCTTTAGGCTTGGTACTACCTCTTAAATAAAAGGTCGAAAGGCCTAACTCATGTAATTCGGTTTCAATAATCGACAGCATACTTGTAAATTGAGAAAATAGCAAGACACGCCGATTATTTTCTTTAGCAGCAACCAATAAATCTTTCACTTGTTCCAATTTTCCAGAGCCGCCTGTGTAATCATCAATAAATAAACGAGGATCACAGCAAATTTGGCGCAAACGAGTCAAACCAGCCAAAATACTTAAACGATTCTTTTTAAACGTATCTTGATCCATTTGGCTGACGTCTTCTTGCATCTGCTTAAGATAAGCTAAGTAGACAGTCTTTTGCTCTTCTGTCAGCACACTATATAAATTACTTTCAATCTTATCTGGAAGATCTGCCAGTACCGTCTTCTTATCTCGTCTTAAAATAAAGGGCTGAATCATTTTAGCGATTTCTTCTGGTTTCATCGACCTAAATAAGGTTTTCGATGGGAATAAGCCAGGCAAAATCATTTGGAAGATCGACCACAACTCATCTAAATTATTCTCAATCGGTGTACCACTCAAAGCAAAGCGTTGAGGAACTACCAAGCTTTTTAGCGCCTGAGCTGTTTTGGTTCCACTATTTTTAACCATTTGAGCTTCATCTAAAATTAAGTAACCCAAATTCAATTCTTGATACATATCGATATCTTGTCTCAGACTAGCATATGATGTAATCAAAACATCGAGGTCTGCCTGCTTCGCAAGTTTTTCACGTTCTAATTTATTTCCAGCCACAACTTCCGCCTGTAAATCAGGTGCAAATTTTTTAATTTCAGCTACCCAGTTATAAATCAGACTGGCTGGAGCCACAATGAGGGCTGCTCCTTTTTGCTGTTGTTCTTCTTTTTCAGATAATAAGTACGTAATGGTCTGAAGCGTTTTTCCTAGTCCCATTTCGTCAGCTAAAATCCCACCGAATTGGTAATAGCTAAGCATTTTTAGCCACTTAAACCCATCGATTTGGTAGTTTCTAAGTGTAGCTTGGATTTTTTTAGGCAAAATAGCTTCAAAGTCTTCTGGATGCGTCAGGTTTGAAACCATCTCCTTAAAGGAAGCTGAAAAATGTGCTTGTGCATTGTTTTCCAACATATTTTCAATCATCAAGCCCTGATTTCTTGGTACTTGAATAGTCCCCTGCACATTTTTCATATTCTTTCTCAGCAGTGTCAAAATTTCACTTGTCTGTTGAAATTCTTCTGAATCTAAAGCTAAAACCTCGCCTGTCTCTAATGTATAAAAACGGTCATTGCGTAATAAACTAGCTAAAACAGCATCGATTTCCTGCTCCGCAATCCCCGTAATATCAAAGCGAACATCCAGCCAAGAATCGGCGTCTGAAACTTCGATCATAGGTTGATGATGCGCGGCGTCTAAATATAATTCCCGCAGCTTTTTCCCCATGCGCACTTCTCCTAAACGACGAAATGTAGGAACTTCCGCTTTAAAGAAGTAATACAGTCGTTCACCAGCAGGTAAAGCTTTTTCGTACCCGTCAGTGACTTTTTGATACCCAAATGCTATTAATTGATCTAAAATTTCTTGCTCCTTTTTACCATCACGTACAACTTCTTGGTCTGCTCCAGAGGCAACAGAATGCTCATTATCTGTCGAAAACACGACTGTTCCATAAGTAAAATCTACCCGGACCTTAATCATTCCTTTGATTTTGCGGAAAATCAACACTGCCTCCAATGGATGGTAGACCACTTCATTTTCCACGTCATCGCTAACCGTGACTGTTCCTAAACGCTTCAATAACGGCACCACTGCTCCAAATAAATCAGATAGCTCAGACTTTTCATAAATGATCTCAGGTTTTTCAATACGCTTTAATAACTGCAATAAGGTTGTATAGATTGCTTCTTGCTCCTGTGTAAAAATAAATACCTGATCTTTACTAAATCCCCATTGATAATGCGATAAAAAGGTTGTTATCTGGTCGTTGATCATTAATTTATATGTCTTATCCAATTGTTTGCTTATGTCAAAATAGATTGGCAACGAGCCCTTTACAAATGACAGATGTCGATACTTTATCCCGTCATCGTTTAATTGAAAATGTGGAATTAGGCTCATCTTTTCAAGTAGTTGCTGCCCTTGGTCGATGGGTAAAACAAGATAACGTTTGTCGATCTTGCCTTTCACTTGAATGCCATTTGCACCGAGCAATTGACTTGTTTGGTAGATTGCGGCTAATTGTTCTAGCAGTTCTTGATTTTCAATTGAAAAAGCCTCATTGATCAAGTCAAAATGATGTTGCTTATTGATCAAAAATGACCCTTCTTTTTGAAAGGTTTGGAAAAACTCACCAATATTTTTAATAATGTAGGTTTTTGGTTTGACGCCTTTATTACCTAGACGCAAAGACACACCTAAAACAGCTAATTCTGGATAATAACTATTCGTTTCAATGACATCGACAATGTATTCAACGACTAGCGGTATAACTTTATTTTTCTCCTCTACCTGATTCAATTTAGCAAAACCTTTTGTAAACATCTCTGAAATAGACAATGATCGCTTTTCAAAGGCTACTGGCTGGTCTGCTTTAATAATCCTTGACATGCCTTTTTGACGCAAAGATAACTCAACTGCTACAGTATGTTTACAATAGCCATGATCCTTCCAGTAGGGGCATTCACAAATATCATTTTCTTTGGCGGTTCCATCTAGCTGAATACGATATAATTCGTTGCCAAGTACTTCGGCGTGCCAGATTTTTTTCTCAGGGTCTTGAACGATAGACAAGACTCTGCCTTCTTTCATATACTCCCTGCCTCGTTCAACAATTCGTTCTGGAATACTCCACTTCATCTTCTCACCTCCTAGGCCTTAAGCCGTTTGATAGGTCACTTGACTCTGACCATTTCCATTTGTTTTAATTTGTAGTTGTTGCGGAATTCTTGCTTTTAACTCACTTACATGACTGATAATACCGATCATTCTTCCTTCGTTTTCGATTGTTTCCAGCGCTTCCATGGCCATTTCTAAAGCCTCTTCATCTAAAGACCCAAAACCTTCATCAATGAACAACGCTTCGATTAAGACACCGCCTGCGTGCTCTTGGATTACTTCTGCTAACGAGAGGGCTAACGCTAATGCTGCAATGAAGCTTTCTCCACCAGATAGCGTATGGGCACTGCGCGCGCTTCCCGCATTATCGTCATAAACATTGATTTCAAGCCCTGTTTGATTTTTATAGCTGCCTGAATCTTGATTCAATTCAAACTGATAGCGATTATTTGTCAATAATCCTAAACGTTGATTAGCTACTTTCAAAACTTCTTCTAAATAGGTTTGTAAAACATATCTTTCCAAGCTGGTCTTTCTTGGATTATCGCCATTGACTGTTGCAGTCAGCTGATGTAACGCGGTAACTTCTTCCCATTGCTGCTCAACTGAGGTAATCAATTCTTTTACTTGCTGTTGAATCGTTTCATTAGCCTGCATTTTTTCTTGCTGCTGATAATAACTAGCTTCTTTTGCTTCGATCAATGATCTCAGTTTTTCTATTTCATCCAGAATAGTTGCTAACTCTGGCTGCTCTTTATTTTCTAGCTTTTGTTCTAGTTCTTTTAATTGAAAAACAAGTTGATCTTTTTTCTTATCAAAAGCTGTCAATTCTTCTTTGATTGTTTCAAGTTTTGGCACTTCTCTTAGCAAGACACGAAGCATTTTTTCATCTAGATCAAAGCTTGAGTCTTCTATTGCCTCAGCTAATTGCTTTTCTAATGACCTTTTCTCAGTTAGATTGGTTGTTTTTTCTTTGGTAAGGTGTTCTTCGCTATTTTTTAGCAAAAGCTGATTTTCTTTGGATTTAGCTAAACAATCTGCAATTTCTTGCTTTTGTTGCTCCCATTGTTCAACTTGTTGTTCAAGTTGGGTTTTAGTTTCAGTGATATCAGCTAAAGAAAGATTATCTTCACCTAATTGTTCTATAATCGTTGTGATTTTCGTTTGGTTTGCCGCTTGTTCCTGTTGCTTCTCACGGACAACTTCTTCTTGTCTCAATACTTTTGCTTGGTGATCTTTGACTGTTTTTTCAAGCTCATTGATTCTATGCTTAGCAGTTTTGATTCGTTCAGCTTCGCGCTCAAGTTCGTCAGCTGTCACCTCAAACTCAGCGGTTACTTGTTCAATTTCAGCAGCGGTTAAAGGAGTGTTTAAGATTAGGTTTTGTTTTTCTTTTAATTGCTCAATTAATGTATTGACTTTGCTCTTTTGCTGCTTTGTTTCTTGCTGTAATTCTTGCTCTGTAGTGTGATATTGAACTATTTGAGCTTGTAATTTTGCAACTGTTGCAGCTTGCTTTTGAGCTGCTTGCTCCAACTCGTCTAATTGATTTTCTAGTGACTGGATTTCTTCTAGTGAAAATTCTTGATGCTCATTTTGCTTTGGATGCTCGACCGAACCACAGACTGGACAAGGTTCCCCTTCGACTAAAAATAAACTTAGCCGACTGATTTGCATTTTTGCCCATTGGCTTTTTTGACTTTTAACTTGCTTATCAAGCGTTTCTTGCATTACTTCTGCTTGTTTAAGTTCCGTTTTCAGTTTACTCAGCTGCTGTTCAGTAGCTATTTTTTTTGCTGCAAGTTGTTGCAGATTTTCCCAGCTTTCTAAAAATGTCAGCCATTGTGTGTGATGACGCTCTAATTTTAATTGTTCATTTTCGATCTGAGCCTGTCGTTCTATAACCATGAGCTCTTTTTGATAGTCTTGCTCAGCACTTATCTGCATTGCTTTGATTTCTTCAAGTTGTTTAACTAATGCTTCAAGCTCTAAACGATTTGCTTTCGATGTATTCGTTAATTTGGCTTTTTCTTCATACAAAGGCAATTGAAATTGCAGCTTTGCTAGCCTAGCCTTGTTTTGTTCCATTACTATAGTCAGTGCTAAAACTTCTTGTTGCTGCTGTTCCCACTGCTGAATTGATTGTTCTTGTGTCTCTTGTTCTGTTTGATTTACTTTGAGTTCTTGCTCGTATGTTGTGATCAAACTAGCCTTTTCATCGATTTTTTCGATCAGTCCTTGATGATTTTTTACCCATTGAAGTTGCTGTTCTTCCATTCGAAGTTTGTTGATCATTTCAGCTGCTTGTTCAAGCTCTTCTTTTTGGCTTTTGAGTTGATTTTGTTTAGCAAAATCATTCAAAAGTTCCTCTAAGGTAAACTTTTCTTGCTCTTTTACGTGTTTTTGTTCCTTCAATACGGTTAATTCGTTCTGTTGAACAAGTTGTTGCTTGATCATCGTTTCTTGTTGGTGCATAAGCGCACTTAATTGCTGCTCTACAGACTGCTCTTCCACTATTGGCTCATTCCAATGTAATTGATCTAACTTTACCTGAATCGTTTGTTGGGTAGCTTCGATTGCCTTATTGACGGTCTTTAACTGGTTCTTAAGCTGATCATTCAACGTTTGATACAATTGTGTACCAAACAAATTGCGAAGTACTTTTTCTTTATCATTACTGTTTGCGATCAAAAATGTCCTAAACTCACCTTGGGGCAAGAGAACAATTTGAGCAAACTGAGTTGCGTCTAAATGGAGGAGTTCTTGGATAAAGCTATCGACTTCACGACGCTTTGTATATTCTCTAAGTTCTTTACCCAAATGGTCTTTAACAATCAATGAAATCTTGGCGCTTTGAGTCCGAGTACCATCACCGCGCTTTTTAAACAACTCTTGTTCTGGCTTTCTCTTGATATCATAAAAATAATCACCATGGGAAAAAGCCAAATGAACTTCGGTCGGCTCTGATGGGTCGGCAAAAGTTGAACGCATCTCTTTGCCTTGACGCAGCTTTCCTGAGCTTTCGCCAAATAAAGCATAGCTCATCCCGTCAAAAATGGTTGTTTTCCCCGAACCAGTTTTTCCACTGATCAGAAATAAGGAAGAATCCTCAAATTTACTAAAATCAATGGTTTCATCAATATAAGGTCCAAAGTTTTTCAATGTTAGCGTTAATGGTTTCAACTTATTTCCCTCTTTCTGTCTGATGAATTTCTGCCAGATTGTCTTTGATCCAGGTTTGCTGCTGCTGCGTTAATGCTTCTCCGGTTACTTCTGAAAAGAATTGATCTACTAATTCTGTTGGTGCTAAAGTCTTGATTGATTTTTTTGTTTCACTTTTTTTCTGCCGTTCTTCTCTTCCAAATAAGCGTTCTACACCGATCACTCTTGGATAAATCTGTCTTAACTGATTCATCATATTAGGGATCACTGCGCGATCTGTTAATTGAATTTGTAAGTAATTCTCACGGTCGATCGACGTATAAAATGCTTGTGCCGTCAACTCTTTGAAGCTGCCTTCGATTTGCATGACATCTCTTAAAGGGGTAATTTCTTTAAAGGTAAAAGTTGTATCGGAAGCGTCTGTATCCACGAGCCAAACACCCTTTTTCTGATTCATCTCAGACAAAGAAAATTTTAATGGCGAACCACTATAACGTGCATTTTCAGCCTGTAAAGCATTCTTCCCATGTAAATGCCCTAAAGCCACATAATCAAATGAGTTTAATAATGTGAGCGGCACTGTATCTAAACCACCGACCATTAATTTCGTTTCTGAGTCCGACTTTTCACTGCCAGCCACAAAAAAATGACTAACTAAAACATGGGCCATATCAGGCTTAAATTGTTTTTCCATTGCGCTGACTACTTCTTTCATCGCTTGTTCAATTGTCCGGATCTCATCATTTTCAAAATATAAACGTGCTGAAATTGGTTCAAAATATGGTAACAGAAAAAACTGGGTATTATTCATCTCAACAGGTTCAAAAGCCTGATCCAAACGCGTATTCAAATGGAAATTTGATTGAACAAACCATGGCCCGCCTGTCTCTAAACGAGTACTGCTGTCATGATTACCGGAAATAGCCAAAACCGGAAATTGCTCCTCTAAATTCATTTCTACGATCATCCGGTTGAAAACTTCAATTGCTTCAACAGAAGGAACCGAACGATCATATAGATCTCCTGCAACGACTATTGCATCTACCTGTTCGGTTTTAGCAATCGCTAAAATCTGTTGAAATGCATCTACCTGTTCTTCTAATAAGTCATAACCATGTAATTTTTTACCAATATGCCAATCTGCTGTATGTAAAAAACGCATTTTTCCACCACCTAAAAAAGTCCTTCTTACTATTATACCAAATTTACGGGAAAATATATGGTTCAAACGTATCATATTTTGATTATAGTAAAACAGTTGCTTCTACTTCTCTTAATTCAGATTTTTTTAAGTTTAGACAAAAAATAAAGACAGCCCAAATTACTTAGCTGTCATTCGTTTTGTAGCGCTATGTTTAAGGTTAATAATTTAAAAAACCCGAATAATTTTCACTTAAAATCTCAACATCTTTTCCAGTCTCAATCAAACTTTGTACCCTATTTTCGCCCCAAACAGACATTGCTATCAAGATATCTCTCAATGATTTGCCTTCTTCTGTTAATGAATATTCTACTTTGGGTGGCACCTCGTTATAAATTTTGCGAGTGATAATCTTATCTGCTTCCAATTCCCGTAATTGTTGAACAAGCATTTTTTGCGTAATTTGAGGAATGTGTTTTTTTAACTCTCCAGTCCTCATTGTACCATTGCCCAGATGACATAAAATACTCGGCTTCCATTTTCCCCCAATAACCTCCAAAGTTGCTTCAATAGACATGTAATAAACTTTTTTCATATTACCATCCCTTTCACTCTTCACAATTATTACTTTTTGGTTACTATAGCACTTAAAAGTAGGTACTTGTTACTTTTGGCTTAACATTTATACTAGCACTTACAGGGAAGAAAAACAAAATCACTCTTCTCAACAAACACAAAGGAGCGAATACTATGTCCCAAAACTTTTTATCTAGTTATTCATTTTCTAATGGACTAAATGTCAAAAATCGGGTTGTAATGCCCCCTATGACAACTCAGTCTAGTTTTCATAATGGAATGGTCACGTCAGATGAGATTGCTTATTATGCAATGCGTGCAGGTGGTCCAGGAATGATCATCACTGGTGTTGCGAATGTCAGTGCAGGCGGCAAAGGCTTTGAAGGAGAATTATCTGTTACCAACGATGAGATGATCCCAGGCCTACAAAAACTTGCTACTGCAATCAAACAAGATGGGACCAAAGCAATTTTACAAATTTTTCATGCTGGCCGTAAATCAACTAGCAGTATTTTGAGAGGAGCACAACCAGTGAGTGCAAGTGCTCTTAAGGCGAGTTATCCAGCAGATTCTGAATTACCTAGAGCGTTAACACATGAAGAAATTCTGCAAATCATAAAGGATTTTGCTGAAGCAACTCGACGTGCGATCTTAGCGGGATTTGATGGCGTTGAATTACATGGAGCAAATACTTATTTACTACAGCAGTTTTTCTCTGAAAACTCAAATCAACGCTCAGATGAATGGGGCGGCTCATTAGAAAAACGCTTGAAATTTCCGTTATTAGTTATTGATTCCGTCAATCAAATGGTCAAAAAGCATACGCAAAATCCATTCGTAGTCGGCTACCGCTTATCACCAGAAGAAATCGAAACACCAGGTATTCGCCTAGCTGACTCTTTATATTTGGTCGATCAAATCAAAAATAAGGTGGATTATATCCATTTATCAATTGGCAATTACAAGCGGACTTCTTTAAATGATGAAGCAACCAAAGCAACCTTGATTTCTCAATTTTCAGCTAGAACGAAGGGCTTTGTTCCTTTGATTGGTATCGGATCTGTTGAACAGCCGGAAGAAGCAGCAAAAGTCATGGCAGACGGTGCTGATTTTGTGGCGATTGGTCGGGAGTTAATTCGCGAACCTAAATGGGTACAAAAAGTCGCATCTGGTGACATAGCAAGTATTCGCACTAAAGTAAGTCCTTTAGATACTGAAGAATTGCGAATTCCAAGTGTTATGCAGGATTATCTAAAAGAATCTTTTAACAGTGTGATGCACTATACAACAGATACTTCCACTGCTCAATACTATGAAGATACACCTGCACCGATGGAAAACTTTAAAAAGCTTTAACAATTGATATTCAGCATAAAAACTGGACCAAAATAACAAAAGAACGAACCAAAACATTCACCGTTTTGGTTCGTTTTTTGTTATTCTTTCACTTCATATTTGAAATTAGGATCGATTTCTTGATCTAAGCGATCAAATGAAGCCTGCATTCTGCGTTCAACTTCAGCAATGCCCTCTTTATCCATTTTGGGAATATCGCTAACGTCAATTGGTTCGCCAAATCGAACAGTAACCCGACGACGTTTGAATAAATCTTTCAAGGTTAAGGGCCCTTGATATACCGCCGGAACAATGCTTACTTTAGCCATCTTTGCAATTAACGCCACACCGCCTTTTAACTCAGAAGAATGACGGGTTCCACTAGGGAACATCACCAAGCTTAAATCAGTGTTCTTCAGTGTTTTTACCGGTGTCTTAATAGCGCTTGGACCAGGCTTTTCCCGATCAACAGGAAATGCATTGGCATGCTTTAAAATAAAGCTCAGAAACGAATTCTTGAATAATTCTTTTTTGGCCATAAAACTAAACTTTTTTGGTGATCCGCCAACAGCTAAATAAAGTGGTTCCCACCAAGTTCTATGAGGTGCTACTAAAATATAATTTTCATTTTGAGGAATACGGTCTTTCTTTTCATAGTGTGCATTGCCATTGATAACAAACAAAACAACCCGGACAACGCCACGCATAAATGTAAAAAACATGTTCTTCTTCCTTTCTTTTCACTAGCTATAAGTATGCCGAAAACAAACACTTTTGACAAGTCTTTTTCAGAGGTTTCTTCTATATCTTAATCGTAGTATAATATAAGGATATCTTGGATTCCATCAAAGCGCTTAAAAAAATGGAGGTGTCCATTCATGATCGAATTTAGATCACTATCTAAAGATGACAATGAAGCTGAATTGATTGCGTTACTTTCTAAAAATCAAGAAGAGGTAAAAAAGGTTCCTGCTGAACAATTGGCCATAAAAGAAGGCTCATCACTGATCACGATTCCTACACAAGATCATCAAGCAAAAACGTTTTACGAAAAGTTCGGCTACCATGATTTTGGTAAACTCGATAATACACCATTTATTGGCACAACCAACCATCATTTAGTCAAACGAATTGAACACGAAAAAAATTAAAGGAATGAATTATACATGTTATTACCAGGTGAACGAATCGATCAATTATTCGCAGACGATATTCAGATCATTCAAAGTAAAGAAGTTTTTTCTTTCTCAATCGATGCTGTTTTACTCGCAAATTTCCCTCTATTTCCTAAAAATGGTTTGATTGTTGATCTTTGTGCTGGAAATGGCGCCGTTGGTTTATTTGCCAGTCGAAAAACCAACGCGAACATCAAGCAAATTGAGCTACAAGAGCGTTTAGCTGACATGGGTAAACGCAGTATTCAGTTAAATCAATTGGAAGATCAAATGACTATGCTTGAATTAGATTTAAAGCTAGCAACAACTGCTGTAAAACCTGATTCTGTTGATTTAGTGTTATGCAATCCGCCTTACTTTAAGGAATTGCCGACAAGTCAAAAAAATCCTAACCCTCACTTAGCGATCGCCCGTCACGAAATACATACAACACTTGATGAAGTTGTTGCAGTATCTGCAAAACTCTTAAAAACAACTGGACGCCTGGCAATGGTTCATCGACCTGACCGCTTTTTAGACATACTACATGCAATGGAGTCCGCTAATATCGCACCTAAACGCGTACGTTTTGTTTATCCTAAAGTTGGAAAAGAAGCCAATACCTTATTAATTGAAGGTATTAAACAAGGCAAACAGGATGGCTTTCGCGTTTTGCCGCCGCTATTTACCTATGATGAACAGAACAACTATTTACCAGAAATGAAGGCGATGTTATATGGCGAGTAATCATTATTTTTATGTTCTTCACTGCAAAGACAATACCTTTTACGGTGGCTACACAACAGATCCAAACAGACGCTTGAAAGAGCACAACAGTGGCACTGGCGCAAAATATACACGACTGCCCTCCCGCTTACCTGCAAAAATGATCCATATTGAAAAATTTAGCAGCCGCAGCGAAGCAACCAAAGCAGAGTATGCATTTAAAAAGTTAACGAGAAAACATAAAATTGCTTATTTAAAAGAAAAGGAGTAAATGAATGACTCTTATGAAAAAAATCTTACTGATCGAAGACGATGAAAACATTTGTGACTTAGTTCGGCTCTTGTTTAAGGACAAATATGAGCTATCTGTAAAACAATCCGGTACTGAAGGGATTCTGGAAGCACTCAGCTATTCTTATGATTTAATTTTACTTGATCTCATGCTGCCTGGTGTTACTGGCGAAAGTGTCTTGCAGACCATCAGAAAGACATCGGACGTTCCGATCATCATTCTTACAGCAATCGATACTAAAGAAAAAACAGTAGAATTACTCCGCAATGGGGCCAATGATTATGTGACCAAGCCCTTTCATATTGAAGAGTTGGAAGCAAGGATCGAGATCCACACACATCAGACGCATGTCAAAGAAAACCAAATTCTCATACATAAAAATTTAAGTGTAGATACCGAATCTTCTGAAGCGTTCGTCCATAAAAATGCTTTGACTATTTCTAATAAAGAGCTTCAAATCTTAGAGTTACTATTGCGTCATCCAAATAAGATCTATTCTAAAGCCAATTTGTATGAGACCATCTGGCATGACGCTTATATTGGCGGAGAAAATACTGTGAACGTCCATATTAGTTCCCTTAGAAAAAAATTGAAAGAATTAGATCCCAACGAAGAATATATTGAAACAATCTGGGGTACTGGTATTCGCTTATCAAAGGAGGGCTGATTCGATGCAGTGGACACTATTATTTGCGTTACTTTTTTTAGTTGTGAGCGGTTATTTTATTTTCATTTTAAATGAACTGCGCCACATTGTTACCCAATTGACCTATATCACTGAACATGAAACTAATGCGGAGCTGACTTCTACTTCAAAAAATAAATTAATTAGAAATTTACTGTCTAAAAATAACCTTCTCATTAAGAAAAATAAAGCTTTTTATCAGCAACAACGGCAAAAAGAAAAAGAAGTTCAAAAAATCTTAACCAATTTAACACATGACTTAAAAACCCCCTTAACCGTTTCATCTGGTTATACTCAACTTCTTTTACAAGAGATTGAAAGAGAAGACCATAAAGAAATTTTAGGAAAAATCGACACTAGCCTAATGGATATCTCTCATTATTTGAGTTATTTAATGGAATATAATTTGATTCAAGAAAAAACACTCAAATTAAATCTGGAAGTGGTAGATGTTTCTGAGTTTTTACAAGAGAATCTTTTTACCTACTACGAAGAATTTGAAAAACAACAAATTCATTTAGACTTACAGATTCAAGAACACCAAAAACTGCTATTGGATGTTTCAGTATTACAACGATTGCTTCAAAATATTTTGGGCAATATCCTAAAACATGGCCATCAATATGCCCATGTTTCATTAGAAAACAAGGCAAATAATATTCAAATTACATTTTCTAATGGTTTATTAAAACCCGTGGGAGATGTCCAAATTTTCTTTAACCGTTTTTTTACAGAGGATTTATCAAGATCAAATAAGAGTACTGGTTTAGGCTTAAGTATTATTAAAGAGTTGGCAAGTTTACTCCATAGTGAGGTTACGTTGCATACAGAGAAACACGAGTTTCAATTAGTTTTGACCTTAAAAAATAATTCAGAAACATAGTTTTGCTATAAAAAAAATCAAGCCTGATGTTGATGCAACACATCAACATCAGGCTTGATTTTTTTCTTATTCATTTATTTTTATCATAATTTATTTTTCATTCATAAATTGCTTGAACTTTTCTGCGATTGCTTTTGATTGAGTATGATGTAGGGAATGTGGACCGGAAAGCTCAACTACTTCACCTCTTGTGACACTTTCAGCTTGTATTTTATGCCATTCAAGCCAGTTATCATCGAGCTCAACAGTGTCTTTTGCTACAAATAACAATACAGGCAATTCTTTTGGAAAAGCTTGCTTTCTAGCTGCAGGTATATTTTTTTCTAGCAACTGTTGTTCATTTCGAATCATTTTATTATTATAATTTTTCAAGTTTAGCATAAGATTTTGTTGATAGGTTTTCTTATCTATTCCATCAAATGTTAAAGCGTTTTTAAGATTAGGACTTAAATTGACCATTATTCGCATTATTCCAGCTTCAGTAAGAAAATTTGTCATTCTATCATCGACTTTTTCTGCTGGTTGATCGGGTACACTATTATCGATACCCACAAAAGCTTTGACACTTTCTGGATAGGTAGCAACATAATTCAAACTATAGATTCCACTGATTGAATGCCCCATCAAAATAAAAGAATCGATATTTAATTTTCCAACCACTTCATGGATTTCTTCAGCGATGTTTGCTGATGTTCGATCACGCTTTGTCTGACTACTTAACCCGTAACCAAATGGTTCGATTACCACGACGCGATAGTCATTTTCTAATTCTTTCGTTAAGGGTGTGTAGTCCAAAACTGGACTACCAGTTCCAAGGCCAGGGAGTAATACAATCGTTTCTTGCCCTTGCCCTTTTTCAACTACATTTATCATACCGTCAAACACTTCAATTTTTTCCCCATAGTCTTTGATTTGGCTCGCTTCGTTGTGCAAGCTAATCTTGTTAAAAATATAAATTCCAGCCATTGCAAGAACAATTACTCCCACAAGCGCCAATAGTGTAATTTTTAGAATATGTAACGCGTATTTTAATCCTTTTTTTTTAGTTTTTTTCATTTCTATTCTCCTTTTATATTTTTTTTAAGCATTTACAGAGTGATTATTATCAGTCCATCACAGTACCTAACCTTCAACTTAAACTAAATAAAAACTCTTCCACTAATCTACTAAGTTCGTTGAGCTTAGAATCGAATCAATGTTATCTACTGCTTATTGGGTAGATGCTATAACCATGTTCACCTCCAAAATTAGACTTCTTTAGATGAACGTCTGAACAAGTCGTGCAATTCGACACTTAAACACATAATAAAATATTTCATAACGCTGATTTAACAAGCTTTTAAGTTTGTTAAATCAGTTTTTTTGTATTCTTGTTCAGACGTTCGTATAAAAAAGATTTAGTTAGACAATAGTCATATCACAAACAACTAGTGCTTACTAGTAGCGTTATTACCATTTCGTCTGGATAAATTGTGAATTCTAGCGACTTTGTATACAGAACTTTCACTTACTTTGAGTCGCCTAGCAATTGTTTTAACTGGTACACTATTTAATTGGTATAGCTTTACTATTTCCATTTTTTTCTTTTCTGAAAGTCCAGGATTGCCTAAAATCACACCGTTCTCTTTCGCTTTCTTGAGCCCCGCCTTGGTTCGCAATCTTATATTATCAAGTTCTATTTCCGCAACATATCCAAGTACAATACAAAGTAAACGACCAGTAAGTGAATCAGTTTCAATGTTTTCTTGTAAGCTAATCAACTTAATATTATGTTGATTAAATTCGTCAATGAGAGAACCTAATTTGCTCATGCTGCGAGTGAGACGGTCTAATTTGTAAATGTATAATGAAACTTGTTTGCCTTGGTTAGATAATTTTTTAGCCAGATTAATAGCTTTTTCTAGTTCTGGGCGATCATCATTACTTCCGCTTTGTTTTTCACTGAATAGAACATTACAACTTGCTAGAGCTTCTGTTTGAATTTCTACACTTAGACGCTGACGTTCATCTAAAGACGAAACACGGACATATCCCACCTTTACAATTTTTAAATGTTCTAATTCTTGTTGTTTACTTTGCCCTTCTAGTTTTTCCATGTCCTAAACCTCCAAATATTTTCCTTACATTTATGTGGTATAGTTTAAACACAGGAGATTGCTATTCATAAAACTATAAAAATTATAGATTGTTTACCTCTAAGTTTAGATTGACTTACCAGACAGAAATGAACTAAGGTAACACTTTTTGGCAAGCAATAATTCAAGTGCCGAAACTGTGTCTAATTATATTACACTAATTTCAACTTTTACAGATTCTTCATTACAAAAAAAATGCTAATTCTTCAACAATCTTTATTGTCAGGAGAAACTAATTTAACTTGATTTAAAACAAGCACTATAATTTTAACTGTACGATCCTTTGGTCTCATAAATTAGTATAGTGTTTTACAGAATCTTAAATAGTAGACAGAAACTTTATTATTTAGTTATCTGTCTACTATTACCCAAGTAACTGTCATAGATTTTGTTCTCTTCAAAAATGTTATTCTTTAAAAGAATAAATGAACATTATAAAACTGCACAGTAGTAAGTAAGCCGATTATAATCAAGAAAATCGTCAGCCATTTTGCCTCATTTTTACGCCAAGTTGCCGCTAGCCAGACAATCATTCCGACAGTGAATATCGGTAACAAGCAATTAATATAAAATAAAGGTTGCATTGAAGAAATAATCATCAGAGAATTTGATAAAAAATTCATGATCATAGCAATCCCTACGCCCAATACAAGTAAACCAACAACTGAGAAAGCTGTGAGTACTGTATAGTTTTTTGACCAGCCGTCCGCTTTCTTTTTACGTTTTTGCTTGATAAACTTAATCACTAGATAAATCAATGATCCTAAAAATCCTAGAATAGAAATGGCAAAAGCTACCAAGTTAAATAATTGTGTGTCTAGAATCGAAGTGACAGGTAAATAATCTCCTACAATTCTTTTAACTTGTCCTTTTTCGTCGAATTCAAAATACATATATTTTTTTCCGTCTATATTTTTTTTCTTTTGGGCTACTTGATAGATTCCTGATTTCAATTCGACTAGTGGAATAGCTTCCTTTTCTCCTGGTATTTTTACATTAATGCCGCCTTCTTTGTTCTCTGTTATGATGAGATCATCATTCATAATAATGTAAGCAAATTTTGCCATAGTTGAATGTACTCTTCTCGATGAACGATAGCGTCCTACTACTTTTTTATCTGTAGGACTTTTTTTCAAGGATAAATCAGCAGAATCAGAGGGTTTCCCTAAAAATATTGTTTCTATCTCGCTTTGAACAGTACTTGTCACGCCAGACAAACTATTTGTTAATAAGACAATGCCTAGTCCTTCTTCTGGAACCAGGCTTAGTTCTGAAAGGAAGCCTAATGTAGCTCCACCGTGTTCAATGATGCGCTTGTTATTGACCTCTTTTTCCCAGAATCCATGAGCATTACCTAAAGCTTCTGGCATTACTCCATCAGAATGCGTTTGCATCTGTTTTAACGTTTCTGTTTGATTAAAGATCTTGTAGGGAGCAGTTCCTTCATAATTTAGTTGAGCTATCATAAAATGGTTCATATCTGCTGCACTCGATAGTAGCGATCCTGCTGGAAAAGTATTACTGATAAAACGATCCATTACTTCAAATGATGATTCATTTGATCTATAACCTAGGCTTACATTGTCTTTTATTGTAGGCTGGTCCTCATAAACCATAGAAAACGTTGAGTGATTCATCTGAAGTGGTTTTAGTATGTTTTGGTTCATGTAAGGTATAAAATCTTGGCCTGTTACTCGTTCAATGATATAGCCTGCTAATGCGGTACTATAATTTGAATAGGCTGTGACTGTCCCAGGTTCATAGACTTGCTTTGGTTGTTCCTTTGTAATTGTTTCTTTCAATGGTCTGATTTGTTCTACATTATCTAGTTTTAATCCTTCTAATCTATCTTCAAAACCTGCTGTATGATGCATCAAATCCAAAATAGTGATTTTTTTGTTAAACGTTAAGTTTAAAGTTCCTTCTGGCAAGTAGTCTTGAATATCTGCATCCAAATTTTAAATTCGAAATAAAAAGAAAACAAATAAAAAATCCCCTCGTAGAACAAAGATTTTTGATTATCTCTGCTGTCTTCTACGAGGGGACCATAAATATTCGCTTTTTATTTAATAACATAGAACTTTATTTCTTAAAAAATACCTTTCCGTTATTTAAAAGAATAAATGGACATTATAAAACTGAATAGTTGTAAGTAACGCAATCAGAATCAAGAAAATAGTCAGTACTTTTGCGTCATGCTTACGCCAAT
>NZ_JXLC01000050.1:0-2831 GCF_001886225.1 Enterococcus silesiacus
GATTTGGATGAAGAATTGGCAATGGAAGAAGCGATGAATAATCCTTTAGAAGGCAAAGAATTAAAAGGTAAAAATACCGATCCAAGATGGCCTGCAGCAGATGGCTGGGAAAAGAGAGCTAGAAATATTAACGGAAATGAAATTCATTATCAATATAATCCTAGAACTGGTCAAATTGATGATGTTAAATTTAAAGAATAGGGGATAAGTAATGAAAGTAAAATGTTTATCAACAACAGGTATGGGTTTGAACAAATTTACGATGAGTAATTCTAGAGATACTGAACAAGTGAAGTATCCATTGAAAAAAGACGATATATATACTATCTATGGGCAGCATATATATAATAATGTTTTAGGTTATCTGATTATAGGAACTTATGAAAATTTACCATCATGGTACCCAGCAGAACTATTTGAAGTAATCGATCATCAAGTTCATTTAGAGTGGTATTATAATTATGAGGAAGACTCAGTTATCAGTGCATTATGGGGCTATAAAGAAATGGTTCTAACAGATAATCATTACGATGATTTAATTGAACGAACAGATGAAGCCAAAAGGATATTTTTAAAAAGGAAAAAGGAGATCGATGAATTTATTGAGTATACGTAAATTAATTTGATTTCTAGTCTGTTATAAGAAGATTATAAAAGTCAGAGTAACTGAGCAATTATAGTTTACTCTGACTGTATACATAAAAATTGTAATTTAAACAAAGACATAAACTTATAGGATTGAATGTAAATTCTTTAAAAGGAAATTAAACATAAAAAGGAATTTTCAACACTGTAGTTATGTCGGTGTCAATTATATCCGAGGAAGAAATGAGCAATCCGTAGGTTATCAGACATACAGCCAAGCCTTATATCACCAAAGTGCGGCTTATCGATACCAGATTCAAGTTCAACGCGCGCAAGCAACTCGTAGAATAGCAACTGTTCGAATCAAGAAAGTTAGTGATACGGCAGATAAGAAATGGACAGGTAAGAAAAGTAGCGAAGAGCAGTTAAAAGAGTTTGAGAAGAAATATGGCAAATCTAAAATAATGAAAAATGAAACCCTCTTTATCCCTGGCGGAGGCGCACTAGGTTTACTGGGAAAAGCGAAGAATACGTTAGATTGGGCAAAGAATGCTGTTAGTATTGGAAAGATATTCCAGTCTGCTAGTGAGGCACTGGGAGGTAGCGCTGATGATAGATCATGGAATAGTGATGGAGAAGATTTAAATGATGTAGACGAAAATAATCTACCAGATGGTTGGACAGCAACTAATCATAATGGACGTGTTCATATAAGAGATGGAAATGGTAAAATTAGAGTTAGGGTAGACCCACCTGATAAAGTAACTAACTATGATCATAAGCATTATTTTGATAAAAATGACAACCCTTTGGATGAAAACGGAAATATTGTCGATAAAAAGAGTCCGGATGCACATATACCGTTAAAATAGAGAGGTAGCGATAAAATGAATGTACAAAAAATTCAAAAACTAATTGATGAGTATTATTATTGGGATTCTAGAGCTTTAGAGCTAGAATGTAATTATTTTTCAGATGAAGTTATATTAGTTTATGAAGATACAAAAGAAAAGGGAATAAAATATGAATTTTTAGAGTGTTATCGAACACTTATTGATCATGATAAGACATATGATAAATTAAGAAAAGTAAAAGATATGTCTTTTGGACAAATACCTTATTTTCTTCAGGATGTAACAGTAGGAGAGGTTTTTGAAGGGGGAAACACATTTTACACCTGTAAAATTAATATGTGGCCCTTGAATGTAGAGGTATGGTGTAAAAAAATTAACGTTTACAAAATTAATTTAAATGAAACTGATTAATTTTTATTCAACATGATAATAAACATCTTTTATTTAGACATATGTCGAAGTAATGAAATCTCCATATCTAGAATAAAATTTGAAAAGTTTGAAGTAAATAGTGTGTTCTTTACAACTTACTTCATAATGAGTTAACCAATAAAGTTGATACGGGAAAGTCTATTTTCTTCTGTATCTAGAGGGCTAAATTACAAAAATTAGATATAAGTAGGAGAGAGGTTATGAACGAAGAATGGAAGAGTTTGAATATTGCAGATGTTCCAAAAGGCGAATATGAGTTAGAAAAAGTAACATATGATACAAATGGAACAATAATTGAGTTAGGAAATGACGATATCAAACTTATAATCGATTTCCATTATGCAGTTATTCTAACAAGATATTCTGACGAGTCTCAACGTTGGAAAACAACAGATAGATTGCTCTATAAATATGGTAAAGATTTCTTTAAAAATTCACCATTATTTATTATTGAAAACTCTGATTTTGCAGATTGGTTGGAAAAAGAGAGTTTTGGTGTTAATTCTAAAAAAGATGTGACACATTATTGTATTTATACACCGGATGATGTTGTTGATATCTTATCTTTGAAGGATCCTGAAATAAGAATAGAAAAGGTATTTTAAAAATTTAGTAAGGTAAGTGTAAGTTAGATTTGGAATGAGTAAGTCATCGAAGGTTAGAGTAGCTATACAGCTACTCTAACTATATACATAAGATATCTATAAAGAATATCAACTAATAAAGTTAAATATACAAGAGTAAAATAATATATGACCACAGCACAATGATGTTGGTGTCAATTATATCAGAGGTAGGGTGGGCAATCTTTAGGGTATCAGAAATATAATCAAGTGTTGTATTATCAATGTACAACTTATCGCTATTAAGTACAAGTTCAACGCGCACAAGCCACTCGTATGATGGCAACCGTTCGAATCAAGAAAGTTTGCGATACGGCGGATAAGAAATGGACGGGTT
>NZ_JXLC01000051.1:0-1996 GCF_001886225.1 Enterococcus silesiacus
CGAAGACGGTTGAGAATAAGAAAGCTGGTGGTTTAGGTTCAGGAAATATTGGGGACTTTAGTAATTTACAAGGTACTAGTGTAGACGATATTTTGTCTAGAATTCCTAAAGATGCCAATAAACGAGTATTAACACCTCAGCCAGGAAAAGTAACAGAAGGATTTGAATATACATGGAAAGCTTCTGATGGAACAAAAATGACTGTTAGAGTCCATGGACAAGATGCATCAGCACCAGTAGGAAGTAATGCTGCAAATGGTTGGATTGTGAGAGTGCAACAAGGTAAAAAATATTTAGATCCTATATCAGGTGAATTTCAACCACCTGGAATTTCAAGACCTAATAGTGAGTTTTATAATGAAGAACTTATAAATAGTACCCATATTCCGATTCAGACACCAAAAAAATAGAAGGAGGAATCTAAATGGATTGGTTAAGTATCTTAAAAGATTCAGAAAAAAGTAAGAATGATAAATTAGAAGCGGTAGGTTATATAAGAGATATTTTAGATTATGGTGGCGAATCAGATGATAACACTATAAAAATAATTGATAATTTATCAGTTCAAGCTACACTACAAAATGATGATGACATTAAAGAATCAATACTCGATGCAATGTTAGAAGGGTCAAAAGCTCCATCTGTTGAAAAATCAATTAATTTAACTCCAATCATTAACCATTTAAATGGATTTAATGATGAGTGTTTGAGTTATATACTAAGTATGCTTGGAAATTCAGGAAATATAAAATACAGACCAATTATTGAATTGTACAAAGATAACTCTAAGTTAGAAGAAGATGTTGAAGAAGCACTATCAGAACTGGATTATCGAATAAAAAATAAAAAAGGCACCGTATCACAGGACTGATAATCAAGTGATAAAGTCTTGGGTAGTAAGCTATAACTCGCTAATCAAGTTGCCAATAAATGAAACAGTATTAGTGAGATTTACTTGCTGATGCTGTTTTTACATTTATTCTATCACAGTCATTCTGTCTTTGTCCCTCGATAAAACTATGATGAGGCGATTCTTACGATTCAAGGAACTTCAAATATATTTAAACCTACAGATACTATGAAAAATGGTGCGAAATATGAATTTCAATTATCTGATGGTCAGAAAGCTATTATTAGATGGCATGAGCCAGATCCTGTTGCAGCAGCCAAGTTTCCAGACTCAGCATCAGGTTCAAGATTGACTGCTCAAATTAAGATAGGAAATAAACAAGTAACTGTTGATGGACTATGGACAAAAAAGCAAAACTTAAATGGAGTTCATGTTCCAGTTCAAGGGAGGTAATAGAATGGAAAAAGTCATGAAAAAAGAAGATTATTCTGATATGCCATGGATGTCTGCAGATAAATTGTATTTATTATTTGAACAAGCTATCATGGACTTTAAAAATAAAAAAGTAACCAAAAAAGAATTTTTTGATATTCTAGACGAATTGATGATGAGACAAGGGGATACTTATGAAAACTTAAAAGAACCTCTAAGAAGTGAACTAGATAATGTTTTATGTAGCTTATGGAATACAGAAAATTATGATGATGTAGATATAATTACATCATTACTAATAAATTTAGGATTGAAAAAGACTTATAATAAAATGAAAGAATCTATTAAAGATACTACAAATATATCTTCAGAAATACTTGAAGAAATAGAAGATACCATTGAAGAGGTAGGGGATAATATAGATGACCCTTATCATGATTACATGGAAAAATAACAGAACAAGCCCCTGAATAATCAACAAAATAAAAAGGCACTCTACTTCTCAATTGACGTTGAGGAAGCAGAGCCTTGACTAGTAAGGTCTAAACTCACTAATCAAGTTGCCAATAGTTGAAACAGTATTAGTGAGAATTGCTCATTAATACTGTTTTTAATTTTATTTTACTACAATGCCCTGCCTGCATTTCTTGACAAATCTATGCTCAGGTGATTCCTACAATTCGGCGAAAGCTTTTTATTCAGCCGTCTTGATTC
>NZ_JXLC01000052.1:0-1810 GCF_001886225.1 Enterococcus silesiacus
CTGCGTCTTTGGCTACTGCGGATAATTGTTGACTTGGTGTTGCAGCTCCGATTGGAATTATCACTGAATAGTTGCCACTTGGGTCTGCTACTGCAGCTCCAATAATTGTGCCACCTGTATTTTTGATTTCTACTGTATTACCAGCAGTTGCTGTACCCGTTACTGTATAGCCAGTCGCTGACGTACCAGTCACATTATTTACTGTTGGTGCTGTGACCACTACTGGATCTGCTGGTGTTGTGAAGGTTGTTCCAGGACTAGTGTTCCCATCTGTATCTTTAGCTGTTGCAGTTAATTGTTCACTCGGCGTTGCTGAACCGGCTGGAATCGTCACTGTGTAATTTCCGCTGCCATCGGCCGCTCCTGTTCCAATTACTGTGCCACCTGTATTTTTGATTTCTACTGTACTTCCTACTGGCGCTGTTCCTGTTACTGTATAACCTGTTGATGAATTACCTGTTACGCTATCGACAGTTGGCGCTTGAACTACCACTGGGTCAGCTGGTGTAGTAAATGGTGTTGCTGGACTTTGGTTACCGTCTGCATCTTTAGCTACCGCCGATAATTGTTGGTTTGGTGTTGCTAAACCAACTGGAATCACAACTGTAAAGTTACCACTTGGATCTGCAATCGCTGTTCCAATCACTGTTCCACCTGTATTTTTTACTTCTACAGTGTTTCCAGCTGTTGCTGTACCCGTTACTGTATAGCCAGTCGCTGACGTACCAGTCACATTATTTACTGTTGGCGCTGTGACTACTACTGGATCTGCTGGTGTATTGAATGATGTTGCTGGGCTTTGATTTCCATCGGCATCTTTAGCTACTGCTGATAATTGTTGACTTGGCGTTGCTAAACCGACTGGAATCGTAACTGTATAGTTGCCACTTGGGTCCGCAATCGCTGTTCCGATCACTGTTCCACCTGTATTTTTTACTTCTACAGTGTTTCCAGCTGTCGCTGTCCCGGTCACAGTATAGCCAGTTGCGCCTGTTCCTGTTACATTATCAACGGTTGGTGCACTAACCGCCACTGGATCTGCTGGTGTTGTAAATGACGTAGCTGGACTCTGGTTGCCATCCGCATCTTTAGCTACTGCAGATAGTTGTTCGTTTGGTGTGGCAGATCCAGTTGGGATTGTAACTGTATAGTTGCCACTCGGATCAACAAAAGCCGTTCCAATCACTGTGCCTCCTGTATTTTTTACTTCTACAGTGTTTCCAGCTGTCGCTGTCCCGGTCACTGTGTATCCTGTTGTCGATGTGCCTGATACATTATCAACCGTTGGTGCATTGACGTTTACTGGATCTGCTGGTGTTGTAAATGGAGTAGCTGCACTTTCGTTCACTCCTATTTTTGCAACTGCTGTCAAAGACTCACTAGCAGTTGTCAATCCTTGGGGAATCGCAATAGTAAAATTACCGCTACCATCAGCAATACCAGTTGCTATTGTAGTGCCACCTACATTACGAATATCCACTGAGTTACCCGCTGTCGCTGTTCCTGTGACCGTGTGTCCAGTTGCAGAAGTTCCTGTTGTGTTTGTTACAACTGGCGGTGCTACAACAATTGGATCTGCTGGTGTTGTAAATGGTGTAGCCGTACTTTCATCTGATCCGGATTTTGCAATAGCATTTAAAGACTCGCTTGCTGTTGCTTGACCTTGCGGAATAGTAATACTGAAGTTTCCAGTTCCATCTACTGTACTTGTTCCGATTGTGGTGCCACTTGCATTACGAATATCCACAGTATTTCCAGTTGTGGCTGTACCTGTTACTATATAACCTGTTGCAGAAGTTCCTGTTGTACT
>NZ_JXLC01000054.1:0-1715 GCF_001886225.1 Enterococcus silesiacus
GATTTTAAAGTTCATCAGTATTAGCCGAACTGTTACTGACGAACGATAGATTTAAACAAGTAGTTGACTCTCTAACTACTTGTTTTTTTGCAAAATATCTACAAACGAATACGAATATCTTATGATGTTTACACAAAGCATTTTAAGATATAACACAACTTAGTTTCAGCTCAAAAAAAGGCTAGAGAGAATTCCTCTAAACCTCATAAGACCCATTTTTACAACTTTTTATAGTTCCTTCCATGTGAACTATTGATAACTAATCTGTTGAGAAAATCTAAAAAACGAAATTATACATCATCTTTAATCCTAAATAAGTTTTATATTGAACAAAAAACAAATTGACAGAGAAAACGTTTCATAATACAATCATTTTCTAATCAGAATAATAAAGAGTTTTTACTCAATGAAAAAATTATCTTGTTGTTGTTTATTGCTGTATTTTTACTTCCCCTCGTCAAAAAAGGATTTAAGTAGCGTTATGGACTAAAATTTATGGCCCTGCTGCTAAATACAAACCTACTGCTCTATAATAGTTTGGCAAGCTTATTGGTATTCTTCTGTTGCGGCTCAAGTAAGAGGTATGAAACAACCGTTAATCGTAAGTCCTTATGATTTACCAGCATACTTTAATTCAAGACCTGCCCATGTTGGAACCTGGTCTGCATAGGTGGAGACCTATGTATTAATAAAATACAAAGGATAGTACAACTATGAACCTATTTAGATTTATTTTTTATATAATTTGGGGCATTCTTGCTTTTTTAATTCCATTTGGTCTATTACGTGTCATAACAAAAGCCAGTTATAATGATTTCTCTGGTAGCGGTACAATTATTTATACTACAATGATCATCATTTATGTGATTGTAACTATCCTTTTATCTGTAATCTGTTCAAAAAAGTATTTATATTTTTTAGTTTTGCTAGCAATACTTTGTATTGTTTATCCGTTACTATTAATTTATTTCCTCAACAATTTTAAAATGTAATATATAAACAATCGTATGAACTTATAGTTACGTTCATACGATTGTTTTTTGTAAAATTAATATAGTTTATTCAATTGATTTTTCGACTTATACTAGTTTTTAACAAAGTTTTTCGTTTTACTTTCTTTCTCAGAAAATATATTTTCTTCTACTTCTTCCCTATTTAACATATACTATACTTTCTTCTCTGCTCTCACTGTTAAGTTCGTAATGGATTGTTACCTTAAGCTCTTTTTCTTTGAGTTTTGAAAGTTCATTAGTCAAATCCAATTCAGTCTCTTCCTCACTCAAAATATTTGTTGTTATTATTGTAAGACCGCGAGTCTCATCAATCAACTCCCATTTGTTATTTTTCTTTATTGAAAACTCAGTCTCTGATTCTAAAATCGTAATAATATCTTTGGTCTCATTTTTAATGAACAATTTCATACCTTGAAACTTCAAAACAATTGGTGAGACTTCATCCTTTGTATCTTTAATACTACTACCAATTTTTGAACAACCTACTACCAACAATAATAACATCCCTATTAAATAAATTTTTTTCATCCGTTTTCCTCCCTTGATAACAAATAAATCATATCACAATAAGGTTTTAAAAAAAAACTACTTTAAATTTACTCATTTTTTTAAGAAACTCATATCATACATTTTTGTTTACTATACTATTAAAATCAACAATAATAAGGAGATTCAACATGGCTCACCCAGTAAAAATGATCA
>NZ_JXLC01000055.1:0-1527 GCF_001886225.1 Enterococcus silesiacus
AAAAAATAGTAACGGTTATTGGTATGTTGGTATTATTTTTACAAACAGGTTTGTTAACCCAGGCACAAGAAGTGCAGAAAGGAACAGAAAACGATTTATCTATTGAAAAGCAAGTAGATCAAATTATGGACAAATATATCGGTAAAGAAATTCCTGGTGCTTCAATCGGAATCGTCAAAGATGGCAAAGTCATCTTAACCAAAGGCTATGGTGTCTCAGATATTGAGAAGAAAACACCAGTGACTGGAGACAAAACAGTTTTTGAAATGGGGTCCGTTACGAAGCTGTTTACTTGGAGTATGCTAATGAAACTGGCGGAAGAAGGAAAAGTTGAACTAGATGCAGATATTCAAAACTACTTGCCAGAAGGAACCTTGAATTTAGCTTTTGATAAAAAAATAACCATTTTAGATTTGATGCATCATACAGCAGGCTTTGAAGAGAAACTTGAGGGAATGTCTTTAGAAAACAGAGATCAATTGAAGCCGTTAAAAGAAACAATTACAAAGAAAAGTCAACCAAAACAAGTCTATGAACCTGGAACAGTCACAGCTTATTCAAACTATGGTGCTGCATTAGCAGGTTATATTATTGAACAAGTAACAGGTCAAGATTATCTAGTGTATATGAACCAGGCCATACAAGAACAACTTCAAATGAATCAATCAACTTTTTCCATGGTTTATGATGACCATCCTTCAATCAAAGATCATAAAAGTTTAGGTTATAATTTTGAAGCTTCAAAATTTGAAAAAGTAAATGAAAATTATAGCCTCATGAATGATTTTCCCGCAGGATCATTACATTCTACAGCAACAGATATGACTCATTTCTTATTGATGCTATTAGATGATGCAGGAAATACACCTTACAAGTTTTTTGCCCAATCAGAAACTTTAAAACAACTGAAAACACAATCTTATAGTATGATACCAGAAACTGAAGGAAATGCTCATGGTTTTTGGGAAAAAGAAGTGAATGGTAAACATACCCTTGAACATGGTGGAAATTTAGTAGGCTTCAGTGCACAGTTAAGTTTGGTACCAAAAGAAGGTCTGGGCTATGTATTATTAACAAATATTACGGGTGAAGCAACTGGAATACGTGATGAATTAGAAACACTTTTATATGGCTATACACCCACTGCTGGCGTACCACTTGAACAAAGCCCAACAGATCAAAAAGTAACCGGACAATATCGAACTTCAAGAAACATATATTCAACGATGGCTAAATTATATTATATTATCAACGCTGATAAAGTCGATATTACGATAACGGAAAATAAAGAAGGTGGAATTAATGTAAAAGGGCCAGGTGGAAAAGAGGCTACAACATATGTTGAAGTCAAACCAGGCGTTTATCAAAAAGTACAAAAGGAAGAAAATGATACTAGTCGACAATATATATACGTTGTATTCAATGAAAAAGGTGAAGTCCTCAGAATTAATTTTGGGCCAACCGATTTTCTCCCGGTAACTTCTATTCTAGAAACACAACTATTTAACTTTATTGCTTTTGGCGTTT
>NZ_JXLC01000056.1:0-1514 GCF_001886225.1 Enterococcus silesiacus
TGAGCCGACCCCCAAAAGTTAGACCCAAAAATCTAACTTTTGGAGGTCTTTTTGTATGGCAAAATATAGTTTAGAATTCAAATTAAAAATTGTTCAAGAGCATCTTGAAGAAAAAAGAGGAATAAATTGCTTAGCAAAAAAATATGGATTTAATTGTAACACTCAAATAAGAAAGTGGATCCATGCGTATAATGAATTGGGTGAAGAAGGACTACTTCGTAGTCGGAAATGTAGGAATTACTCTGTTCAATTTAAGTTAGATGCGATAGAGTTGTATTTAACTACAGAGTTGTCCTATCAAGAAGTAGCCAATCTTCTCAAAATGAACAATCCACCATTGATTGCGAATTGGCTTAAAACCTATCGTAAGCTTGGTATAGATGGACTCTCTAAACAGAAAGGACGTCCACCTACAATGTCTAAGAAAAAACGAAATGAAATCCAGCCATTACCAAGTGAACAATCTCAATTAGATAAACTAGAAAAAGAAAATAGAATGTTAAAAATTGAGAACGCCTATTTAAAAGAATTGAGGAGGCTGCGTTTAGAGGACGAACAAAAAATGAACGAATCGCGCGAATCATTCACAGCCTCCGAGGATACTTTCGATTAAAAGATATTCTGGAAACCCTAAGGTTTCCAAAATCGACTTACATGTACTGGCAAAAACGCCTCAACAGAACAACTTCAACACAAATGATTGAAGAAGAAATTCAAGCGATTCGTAAAGAACATCAACATTATGGCTATAGAAGAATGACACAAGAATTAAAACGACGTGGATACCAAGTAAATAAAAAGAAAGTACAGCGATTAATTCAAAAGCTACAGTTACAAGTCAAAGCATTTACCAAGAAATCTAGGAAATATAATTCATATAAAGGAACCGTTGGGAAAGTAGCTAAAAACTTGATTCATCGAAGATTCAACACTTCGGTCTCTCATCAAAAAATCACGACGGATACAACTGAATTTAAATACTATGAAGCAGATGACGCGGGCATTCTTCGACAGAAAAAACTATATTTAGATCCGTTTATGGATATGTATAACAGTGAAATTCTAAGCTACAGCCTTTCTACTCAACCAAACGGTGAAACAGTTACGGCAGGGTTAGCAGAAGCAATTTCTCAAACAAATGATTGTCCCTATCGCCGCACCTTCCACTCTGATCAAGGCTGGGCTTATCAAATGAACACCTATGTACAAACATTAAAGGACAACCGTATCTTTCAAAGTATGTCTCGGAAAGGAACCTGTTTAGATAATTCTCCTATGGAGAATTTCTTCAGTATTCTAAAGCAAGAATTGTATTATGGCAAAATCTATCGGAGTCAAAATGAGTTAAGACGAGCAATTGAAAACTATATTTATTATTATAATAATCATCGAATCAAAGAAAAACTTAACTGGAAAAGTCCAGTAGAGTTTCGACAGTTCAATCAAAAAACTGCATAAAAAATAGAGTGGAAAAATCCACTCTATAAAAAGTCTAACTTTTTGGGGTCGCTACA
>NZ_JXLC01000057.1:0-1508 GCF_001886225.1 Enterococcus silesiacus
TCCTATTCTAAATAAGAACAGGAAATCAACGTGGGGAAAATGAGAAAATATAGATACTGTTTATGTTTTATCGCTTTAAAAAGGTTTTATGATTTTTAAAATAATTCAAAAATGATTGTTAGAAGATAAAATCAACGTTAATTAGGTGTTTATAATATCTTTTTTTTATCTTTTTATAGTATAACTTATTTTTCTATCAATAACATATCAAATTTTTCGTTAATTTCTGAATAATTTGAGAAAAATCGATTTTTTTATCGCCGTCATTATCGCCGTCAATTATTTTTATGAAAGGAAGATTAATTTGGGGAGAAAAGGGGAAAACATATATAAAAGAAAAGATGGGCGCTGGGAGGGCCGATATGTCAAAGGAAGAAAGGCCGATGGACGTATCCACTATGGCTATGTTTACTGTCAATCATATAAAGAGGCAAAAATAAAATTGACGATCAAAAAAGCAACCATGTTTTCTACTAAAGAGCAATCAGAGCAGTTTTACGGAAGCCTAAATAACTGGTTGGATTACTGGCTAGAAACAGTTATCAGTAAGAAAGTAAAGCCAGGAACATTTGATAGTTATAAAAGTAAGTTGGATTGTCATGTTCGTCCGGTAATTGGCGATATGCCTCTGGGGAATTTAACTGAGGCACATATTTACAAATTTATTGATAGTACACAGAAAAAAATATCAATCAACTCCCTTCATTCTGTATTTAGAGTCTTAAAAACAGCCTTAAAGTATGCTGAAAAACTTCATTTTATTAGAAGTGCAGTTTACGAAAACATCGATCTTCCAAAAGTAAGAAAGCCTAGAATCGCTACTATTTCACAATTTGAACATAAACTTTTGAAAAATGTAGCAAAAAAATCATCTGATGGATTAGCCATATTGATGTCACTAGAAACAGGAATGAGGATTGGAGAAATTGCTGGTTTGAAATGGGAGGATATTGACTTTGCAAATAAAGTCTTATCAGTTAAACGTACACTTCAGAGGGTGAAAACTTACACGAAGAGTGGGTATAAGACACAAATTATTGAGGAGAAACCAAAATCGGAAAATTCAGAGCGAATAATTCCCCTGTCTTCTGATCTGATCACACAATTATTAAGTAAAAAAGAATTGAGTGATAGTCAGTATGTTATTTCTAAAAATCAAAGTTTCACAGAACCTCGAACGATTCGCTATCAATTCAAGCGGTTATTACAAAAATTTAAACTAGTTGAGTGTTCTTTTCATGCGTTAAGACATTCTTTTGCAACTCGCTGTTTGGAAAAGGGGATAAATATTGCTGTGATCAGTTCCTTATTAGGGCATGCATCAACCAAGATGACGCTTGATATTTATACAAATTCTAATTTAATAGAAGAAAGAATTGCAGTGGAAGCAATTGCGGCAATCTAGCATAGAGGAATAAATTCGCCGTCATATTCGCCGTCAAAGAAAAATCAAATCGTTTATAATAAACGATTTATCGATTGATTTCCTGTTCTTATTTAGAATAGGA
>NZ_JXLC01000058.1:0-1483 GCF_001886225.1 Enterococcus silesiacus
CTTGCCAGCGTTCATTGATTGGTTTCGCCCAGCTCATATTTAAACGAGTCATATCAAATGTTCCTGTTGCTGGGTTCCAAGCTTTACAGTTTGCTACTTGATTCAAACCTGCATTAAATTCTGCTTCACATGATTCATAGTCGGAAAAAATAGTCGCTGAATGCGCATTGTATTCATGAAACTTCCTTAATTTTTCTTGGCGTTTTTCAATAGTTTCACACGCATTGATATAACGTCGCTCTAAATCAAGGCGCATTTTTTTCGCGGTGCTCATCTGTTGCTCAACATCTCGTTTTACTTCTTCAAAACGGGCGATTTGTTCTAAAATTTCATCTTCGATCGTATCNACGTTTATTGGTACTTTCCAGTATTTCTCCTGTCATTATAGCAGATTGCTAGATACGACAATCTCCATATAAAAACACGACATTAGTGATTAGTTTCTCACCAATGCCGATACAATAGTCTCATTTTAACTGATTGTACATCAAATAAACAGTAGAGTATCTTTTTATTTTTTGATTATTCGTATTCAATATAGATTTTACTCAAACGATTATTTTCCAAAAATGAAATAATTATTTTAACTACTTCCTCTAAATCACCTTTCATTGAAGTTTGATCAATTTTATTAATATCAAAACATTTTAATTGACTAACTGCAAGAGAGTTATCTTCTATTAACCATGGGGAATCATCATACCATCCCTCATGGTTAAAGTACTCTTTCACAATCCCCTCTTTTTCTACATTACAATCTAATAAGTTATCTAAAATAATCTCAAAATAGCCATTCCAAATTACAAGTTTATTATCATTAGCAACAAAGGAAAGCTCTGCTTCGCCTTCAAAACCTTCATAAAACCTATTATCAATCATTTAATTCATTCCTTCCAATGACCCTTATCTAAAATTTTTATTTGTTCTGGAGTAGCATTTCCTGCCTTTCTGGCATTTATAGCATCATACCATTTATATCCTTCCACCCACTCATTATCACCAATTTTAAAGAAAGTTTGTGGCTTGTTTCCTCCATTTCCAGGTACTGTTCTTTGAACTACCCATGTATTACCCTGTTCTACAGGTGCTCCTGGAGTTCTTGTATGCCACCTCACTTCATACTTAAATTGACCATCATTCCACTTGTAAGTAATTTGTTCATAACCAGCATTCATTGTCTTGGCATTTATTTTTGCGCTGTCAGGAATACCTATAGGTGCTGTCTGCTTATATTGATTGGCTAACTTTAACTGCTCTGTCTCAGTTAAAGTAGAAAGTTTTGGAACATTAGCCCCACTGGCTTTCTTACTCTTAGGCGTAACTTGTCCTGCAGTCAACGGATGCTTCGCATAATAGCCGGCAATTCCCATTGCTGCAATTATACCTGCAATACTTGCCCAACGTTGCGTTTTTTCAAGGGCAGTTAATGGTTTACCTGTATCATAATTTTTTCCATCACGTAATTCAATCGCTAATTTCGTTA
>NZ_JXLC01000059.1:0-1474 GCF_001886225.1 Enterococcus silesiacus
ATAGTTGTAAGTAAAGCAATCAGAATTAAGATAAAGGTCATCCATTTTGCATCGTTTTTGCGCCAACTCCAAGCGAGCCAACCAATCATGCCAACTGTAAAAATTGGTAATAAGCAATTGATATAAAATAAGGGTTGCATAGAAGATATAATCATCACAGGATTGGATGCAAATCTAAGCATCATTACAATAGCAGTGATCATGACAAGTAGACCAACGGCTGAAAAGGCTGCAAGTAAGGTGTAGTTTCGTGACCAACCATTTACTTTCTTTTTCATTTTTTGTTTGATAAATTTAACCAGTAAATAAATCAACGAACCTAAAAATGCTACAAATGAAATTCCAAAAGCAATCAGGTTAAACAACTGTGTATCTAGGACAGAAGTAACAGGCAGAAATTCATGAGTTACACCAAAGCCAATTCTGCGAACTTCATCTTTATCATTTACCTCAAAATACAAGGTGTTAAGATTCACGCCACTTCGTTCAATATCTGTTAGCTCATTACCAACTTTTTGATAAATGCCTGATGCTACTTCAACATAATGAATAGTCTCTTTTTCTCCTGGAATTTTTAAGTTAATGCCACCTTCAGTATTTTCTGTTAGGATAAAATCACCGTCGAAAACGATAGAAGATAATTTTGCCATGGTTGATACCTGTGTTCTTGCACCACGATAGCGCCCAGTTATTTTTTTATCCATAGCGCTTTTTTCAATTGCGATGTCAGTAGTAGCAGTATCTTGTCCAAATAATAATGTTTCTAAATCTCTTCGAATACCTGTTGCTTCACCACCAACATTCGTTAATAAAACATAACCAGTTCCTTCTTCAGGATCAAAATTTAGTTGTGATGTAAAGCCCGCTGTATTTCCACCATGTCCAATGAGACGTTTACCATTTACTTCTTTTTCCCAAAAGCCATGAGCATTTCCAATCGTTTCTGGGACGATACTGTAAGAGTGACTTTTGAACTGCTCTAAAGTTTTTGCCTCTTTAAAAAACTGATAAGGCGTATTTTCTTTATTATCTAATAGCATCAACATAAAATGAGTCATGTCTGTTGCTGTTGAGTGTAGAGATGCTGCTGGCATATCATTTGATAATAAGAAATCTTCTAGTTTAAATGATGAGCCATCAAATGAATAACCAAAGCTCATATTGTCTTTTATAACAGGTTCATCATCATAAACAATGGAAAAAGTTGAATGATTCATTTTAAGTTGTTCATGTATAAACTGATTCATATAGACGATATAGTCTTGACCTGTCACTTGTTCAATAATATAACCTGCTAAGTTCGCACCATAATTTGAATAAGAAGTAACGGTTCCAGGTTCATAGACTTGTTTGGGTTGTTTTTCCTTTGTAATGGTTTCTTTTAAGGGCTTTATTTGATCAACATTTTGTAGATCCATTCCCTCAATTTTTTCTTCAAATCCTGCTGTATGGTGCATCAAGTCCAAAATGGTTA